>JBILHQ010000255.1:0-8127 GCA_044350415.1 Saprospiraceae bacterium
GCTTGTTCCCGCTTCATGTCAGGTTTGGTATCGTTGAGGTTAGGGCCCAGGGCAAGGGCCTTCCCCCAATAGGCCATTACGAAATTGCTGTCCAGGCGGGCTGCCTCCGAAAACGCCCGGTGCGCCTCACCGAGGTTGAAGCCATAGACCAATTTTATTCCCTGGTCAAAATAAAGGGCCGCCGTTTCCGAACCCGTTTTCACGGAGAAATGATACTTACCCATGTTCTCAAACAGCGGGGCCGGCCCCTTTGTTGAATCGTATTCACTCCAATCGAACAGGACAGCACCCCCGCAGAGGGCCAGACTCGACAACGAATTGGCTCTGCCTGGGATAGGCCGGGCTACCTTTCGGGTAAAAAATCCTGCGCTCATTAGCCCGGCGGACAGCAGCAAGATGGTGGGTAATAGCAATCGGAGAGAGCGAAGACTTGTGGTTTGTTTTTTCATTTTAAAAATTTGTTTTATTGATTAAGAAATCCCGAACATGCGCTCAACATGGGTTAATGCTATCCCTTCACGGTTTTAAAGAGACAAAGTTGAATGAAACCAATGACTTTGGGCGGAGGCCAGGGAGGTTTGCGTACTGGTTTGCAGATGGAAAAGGTAAGGCCATTGCCACTGTTTTAATTCTTTTCAGCACCTTTTTGCTTTTTCAATTGAAAATCCGGATGCCCGCATTGCCACATGACAAAGGCGTACTGGTCGGCGAAATTGACAAAAGTGACTTCCCTGTCCTCGGTAAAATGCCCGTTTTCATAGTTAACCTTCATCAATACGGGCTTGCCGGATGAATGGCTGCGGCAAATTTGCCCGGCTGTCATACCACTACCCGTGGGTCATTCCAGCCGCCTACGCTCATGACCGCAGGGTATTTAACGCCTTTCTTCACATGCTGCATACCGTCCATTTCATACAAAGCTTTGCACTCCACGTGTAAAAAACACATGTATTAAGCGTATCGCATTCAACATACCGTCCATTTCATACAAAGCTTTGCACTCCACGCTGTCTGTGACCGTGCCAAATTCGGGAATATTGACAGGGCCATTCGAAGAATACTCCAAACGCATGGCATTGGCGCAGCCTACGTTGCAGACAGCCGCTGCAAACAAATCAGGACGTTCTGTAATGGCTCTTGTGATTAAAACACCACCTGCACTAGTGCTTGTTCCGCCCAATTTCGAGGGCATGGTATAACCATTCGTAATGAGGTATTCGGCACAACTGATGAAGTCCTTCCAGAAAAATGAAGGGGTCGAAAAGCAATTGCTCTGGAGCGTCCATGCTTTCACGGAAATAAACTTTGCTGGCTTTTTCGCCAGGCATTCTTTTTTGATAAAATATCCGGCCCCCTGCTTTTATTGGGTAATAAATTTGCGGGGGTTGCAGCTTGTCCAGTTTTCGCCATTCGGCTATTAATCCGTCCCTGCCAGCGATATTACTCATAATGGTATTGGTCAAATCTGACTGGGCTTTGAACCACGCATTGACCTCCGGGTCTTTCATGTCTTCGAGCCAGCGATAAGGGTCGGTACAGGTGACACCCCAGTAGGTGTCCTGCGCATTCACCATTTTGGTGGCAGGATATTGCCATTGGGCAGACAGGTTCGAATAGCCTGCAATTAGAAGAAGAAAAATGAGTATTTTTTTCATGTTGTTGTATGATGTTGTTGTGTGATGTTATTCTGCGAGCGACTGCCCGGTCAGAAATTGTTGTTTCCGACCTGCTGTTCCTCTTTTTTCGAGTCCGTAGCAATACTGCGAACTCAAAAAGAGCCTCAATAAGGTCGGAAACAACTAATTTCAGGGCACTTCATCGGGTCTTTGCTATCCACCGTCTATGTGGCAATGTATTGCCAAACAGGGTCATTTTTTTGCGCTGATACGCCCAACATCATTGCCGCGCAGCCGTCGCAGCCGCTTCGGTGCCTTCGACCAGAACCCTCCTTTCGCAGCCTTTGCAGGTGCCGTTGCAGACAAACTCGTTGGCCACGATGCGTACCGAACGGAGCAGTGTCAGGGAAGCGCCCGACTGAACTTCTATGCTTATTACCTCAATCTCTCCTTCCTTGACAATGGGATATTTTTGGGTGCTGGTGGATACGTCCGGGATGATGACGTTATCAAAAACATCCGGTGTTTTGCCGCGGCTCCAGTTTTTGTTTTGGTTCCAGTCCGTTTCGTGACCGGGGAAGCCGCCTTTCCAGGTATTAGTGGTTTGAGCGGTTGCGGAAATGCCAAGGGTGATGATGGCAACCAGCGTGATAATGATTTGCTTTTTCATATTAAATGATTTTATTTGTTGTTAAAATGATTGTTATTGTAAACCCGCAGACCACACTGCCTGCAAAACGGCCTGCCGCTTCCAATGGATGTGTTGTTGTAGGGGTATTGATTGTACGCACCGACATAGCCATAATACGGACGGTTGTTACAAGGAGCATGGCCCATACAATAGCCGCCTTCTGCCGCCTGTGCCGCGCAGATGTCGGCTGCCCGCGCCTGCTGCGCTGCGGTGCAACTGCTGCCGCAAACGTTCATGCCTGCCGCCAATAAGAACAATAGCAGCAGTAAGGAAATGCTGGTTGGTTTTTGTTTTTTGTTTATCCCAACGCAAGCATTCCAGATATAAAAAAGCCAGACGAGGCTCATCAGCGCAACGATACCCAAAAGGACCAGGAGTGCATTTTGTCCGAGTTGGTTAACAAGGCCGCTAAGATTGGAATCGTTTACCCCAGCGTGGTGCAATGTAGTGCCGGGGGCTTGTGCGGTAACCGTGTTGAAACCCATAAATACAAGGGCGGCTGCTAAAATAAATTTCGATACCATGTTGTTTGAAATTCGATGTTAAAAGTAATGATGCAAAGGTGTGGGCACAGGCCAGCATACACCGGGTAATTCCGTTTCAAAAATGGGTAATCTGGTTTCAAACGGACAAAAAAAACGGGTAATTTCGTTGCATGGAACGAAATTGCCCATCAGTTAAAGTGTTGTTTTTTAGTTACTTGTTGGTTGTGGCCGGTACTTTTTCAAATTTTTACTGGAATGATTTTGAAAAATAAGATGGATCTTTAAAACCTGCCTGCCATACAGTTTCTGCCACGTTGGCTGCACCGATTTCGAGGTAGGCTTTGGCTTTGTTGAGCCGTTATGTACGCAGGAGGTTGGTATGCATGATGTCCGTCAGCACCTGCATTTTGCGGAAGAGTCAGGCTGATACTAATTCTCTGGCAGAGATGGGGCAGTGCGAAATCTTCGTCGGCATAGTTGGACATTTTTCAGGAAAGTGTCTCCCGGATCGGCAGCTGCCGCGGCAGGTGGGGTGATTACTGTGGCTAGTGCCAGAGGAACTAGTAAGTTTTGCTGGTTTTTCAACTGCAATTTTCGGCGTGATTCGAGCAGGTTTTGCAGCTTCATCAATAGTTCTTCCGGTAGGATGCCCGCGCCCGAATCTGATACGTTGCTAAAGAATGCATACTCCCGGCGATATACCGGAAAAAAGTCAGGATTTCTCACTGGAGGCAGCGCAATATCGGTATGTTCTTTCAACATAGGGTCTACGCCACCCAAATTGACCAGTGTTAATGCCTACGGTGCAAGTTGTTTCGTAAACGAAAGCGATCCCAACCTCCATTTTCCGCCTTCTTGAACGTACACTTCCGTAACGATAAAGGGCGTGGCCTGGTGTGCTGAAAACCTCCACTTTTCTGCCAGCTATTTCGGCGACCTCATCAAAAAAGAGACCGGAAAAACGGCACAGTAATATATTCAGCGCAAGGTGATCGATGTGGCGAAGGAAAAGATATTTGAGCGGGATAAATCCGTCAGTGAAATTGCGTACGAACTCGGGTTTAAGTACCCGCAGCATTTTACGCGGTTTTTCAAGCAGCATGCGGGATTTACGCCGAATGAATATCGGAATGGAGGGAATTGATCTGGTATGGGTGTACCTTTGCCCAATAATAAACTTCAGCCAATCACCAACCACACTGTATGACAAAACAAATATTCACCATTCTGCTTTTTTTACTCACCGCAAGCACCACCAATGTCTATGCCGGCTGGTATGCCTGCTATAACTACAAAGGAACCATTGATAAGTACCCGATTACGCTGTCTATTCAGGTAAATGAGGGCTATTTTGGCGAAAAGGCGAAAAAAGACTTTAATATCATTGGCGTTTATAAATACGACAAACAGAACAGCCCTATTCGGTTGGAAGGGAAAATGAATGAAAAGGACAATACGGTAATGCTGTATGAAATTCATCAGAATCAACAAACTGCTGTATTGGAGTTTGTTTTTTCAGAGCAGGAATGCACCGGTACCTGGAAGGCGGTGTCCGACAAAAATGCATTAGCGCTGCATCTGCATTTCGTGTCCAAACTGATAGATACGGTGCCGGAAAATCAGGCGGAAAATATTGAAATATTACAGATGAATGCCTTGAAAGATTTCTACTTTACGGGTATCTACTCGAAAAAAGAAGGACAGGATAAAGCACAGATGGACTATCTCCAAATTATCCGGAAAAAGGACAATGTTCTCTTTCAAACTATTGATTTTTCAGCCATCGAAACCACCACTGGCAATGTGAGTACCATCATCTATGAAAATGTGGAAATCACAGATCTTAAAACAAAATCGGTGACGGTGTGGAATAATATTGGTAAAATGGGAGGTTACCTGACCATTCGGTTTAATGCCAAAACTCAAAAATTTAAACTGAATCCGAAGCCTTTTATAGAAGGATAAAGCTAAATATCCTACGAAAATCGCGTAACAGCAGCCCTTCAGACATTTTTTATCCTTACCTCCCTGCTTGCTGTGTACCTGTTTTACACTAGTAAGTCTGCACCTTTTTGGTCGTCGTTCTTTTGTGCTGCCGTTGGTAGTACTGGCGCATGTAGCGATGATCAGGCGGCTGTACAAGTAGCATGAAAAATGATGCAACACAAAATAAAATTAATCAAAAACAGGTCTGACATTGGCGCGGGCACCCGTGGCTCAGATTTAGGGGTGGATGCGATAGAAATCGCAGCTATCAACCAGGGCAGCGATTATTTCAACCAGTTCGCATTTGCGGATGTGGCCACGCACAATGAGTCTATTTACCACAAAGTGCGCAACACTTTTGCCAAAAGAATTGAACATGTGTATCAGCAATGTTCCCGGGTAAGTCATGCAGTGAAAGCGTGCCTCGAGACGGATTATTTTCCAATTGTTTTTTCGGGCGACCACTCCTCTGCGCTGGGAACCATCAGCGGTATCAAAGCAGCGTACCCCGACAAAGAATTAGGGGTGATCTGGATAGATGCCCATGCTGATTTGCACTCTCCTTATACTTCACCCTCGGGCAATATTCACGGCATGCCACTGGCCGCAGCTCTTAATGACGACAACCTGGCCAGCCAAATCAACGAGGTCTTTGGCGATACGGAAAAGTACTGGAATGCCATGAAAAATATCGGTGTTGCCGGCCCTAAAGTTCATGGAAAAAGTATTGTTTATTTTGGGGTGCGCGATACCGAAATACCCGAAGACGAGCAAATGGTGCGTCTGGGAATTCGCAACTATGTGGTGGCTGAAATCCGGCACCGTGGACTGGCAATATGCGTGGACGAAGCACTTGAGCATCTCGCCCATTGCGATATGTTCTATATCTCTTACGACGTCGACAGTATGGATTGCGATATGATTTCCTATGGAACAGGCACACCAGTGCCGCGCGGTTTTGACCAGTATGAAATCATGGCGATCATCAACAGGATTATCAATTCCCAAAAAGTGGTTTGTCTGGAAATTGCGGAGGTGAATCCGTTGCTCGATACCAAAGGCAATAAAATGGCTGAAACAGCCTTTGAGGTGCTGGAAAATGTTACTGCGACACTGTTGCGGTGAAATTGCTCACTCGTTAAACGGGGAAACAATACCGTGGCCCGATCCTGTAAAAACCTTCGCGCTCATAAAAATGAATGGTTTTGGAAAAATCGTCACCGGGTGTGGTTAATTCAAGGCGTTTCCAATCCCTGGATTCAGCCAGGTCTTTGACTTCATCGATCAGCATTTTGCCGACGCCTTCCGATCGGTACTCCGGCACTACGTAAAGTTCATTAATGACTCCGTATTTTCCGCCTGCAGAAATCGAAAGACATTCGACGATAGTCAAAATACCCACGATATCATCATCGTCATCTAATGCCAGTAGCGTGGAATGGCTGTCGTCTTCGTCAATTGCAGTAAATATCCCGGCAATGGCTTCAGCATCAGGCGTATGTTCCACTTCTTCAAAAAAGGAAGCCAGCATGGTGGCGATAACAGCGGTATCGGATGAATTGGCAATGCGGAAAGAAATCATGGGTGGTGGTGTTTGGTGTGAAAGGAATAATTGAAGGCAAAGGTAGTGGATTTTGGACATCTTCATCCAAACTTAACCTCCTTCCTCCATGCAGTCCCCACTAAAATCAATTTCCTTTGCAGTCGAACGCACACATCGACACTATGCTTATGAACCGTCAATTGTTACCCCTGATCGTGCTGCTCTTGGCAGCCTCCCTCCTCTCTGCCCAAGCCACCACCCTCATGGTGCCCGCCCGCGACGCTTATTGCCAGATTGACACCGCCGGCAAAAGTGTGATTCCCAGTGGCCGGTACATTACACCGGCAGGACAAGTGACCCGCATTGCGCGTGCGGCGTTCGGGCTGGATATTTCGCCCGATGAAACGGAAGCACTCATTTTGCACAATAATGGCGTATTGACCAGGGTGGACATGCGCCGCCCCGGCAAGTCGGAGCAAACTCCCCGCGCCACCGATATTGTCGCTCAGGCCAAACAGCAAATCCAGTTTAACCGCGCTACCTTTCTTGGCGTGGCTTATGCTCCGGATGGCCATACCGCTTATCTCAGTGGTGGCGATGACGGATCGGTAGTCGTGTGGGATACGCGCTCCATGAAAAAAATCGACAGCATTTCCCTCAATGGGATATGTGGTGGTGTAAACTATGTAGACTCTTATACTTCAGATCTGACTATCGACCCCGTTCATCAGCAACTGCTGGTACTCGACCGCGCCAATTTCAGGATGGTGCGCATCGATATGAAAACACGAAAACTGCTGGCGAGCATTCCCGCAGGCCGGATTCCTTTTGGCATCACCTGTACGCCCGATGGCAAAAAAGCCCTGATTGCCAATGTAGGCATGTATTCATATCCTTTGGTACCCGGCGTAACGCCTGCCAATAAAGATTCGATGATGATGAAATTCCCTTTTTACGGATTACCCTCAAAAGAGGCGGAAGAAGGCATAAAACTGCCCGATGGCCGGTTCATTCCCGGGCTCGGTTCGGCACTTGCCGATGAAGCCATGAGCGTCTGGATGGTCGACCTGGAAACCAATAAAATCACCGGCAAATTCAAAACTGGTTATCAAATTGGCGAGAAAGTAGAAGAAACAGAAATCGTGGGCGGCGCAAGCCCCAACTCGATCGCAGTGGGCAACCGTTACGCGTACGTTTCCAATGCCACCAACGATCTCATCAGTATTATCGACACCAAACGCGGAAAAATCAAAGGGGATATCCAACTGAAAGTCGATCCTCGCATTGATGCCTTCCGCGGTCTCATGCCATTTGGATTGTGTTTGTCCAAAGATGAAAAAAACTTGTACGTGGCTTGTCTTGGACTGAATGCCGTTGCGGTGGTCGATACCAAAACCCGTAAAGTAAAAGGATATATCCCGACCGGCTGGGGCACCACCCGGGTAATGCTCACGAACAACGACCAACGGTTGGTTATCCTGAGTGCGCGCGGTTATGGTGCCGGCCCAAATGGAGGCAAAGGTTTTGTGGAGCCGCCACAAGGCACTTATATCGGAGACATCCAATTGGGAACATTCCAGGTAGTTGATGTGCCCAATGATGCGCAACTGGCGGTTTACACTAAACAGGTGCTTGCTAATACCTACGATATCATTCCGGTAAAAGACGATGGCAAAAACCCTTGTCCGCCAGTTGCCGGCTTGCGGAAAAGCCCCATCAAACACATCATCTATATCACCAAAGAAAATCGCACCTATGATGAGGTTCTCGGACAATTGCCCGGCGCAAAAGGCGATGCGTCGCTTG
>JBILHQ010000256.1:0-8107 GCA_044350415.1 Saprospiraceae bacterium
AACGCTGCCTATACGGTTGGCGACGAATTACGGGTAAGTCTCAATGGCAACGAAATGCAGGTGGCCAAAAGTGAACGGGAGGGTATTGTTTACGGAAAAAGTGTCCACCGGGAGGAATTTGGCATTTTCAAAGGCACTTTCTGGAGCGATTCAGGCCGCTTTTTGGCTTTTTACCGCATGGACGAAAGTATGGTCACCGAATACCCAATCTATGTGCTCGACTCTATGCCCGCCACAGACCGCAAAATTCGTTATCCCTATGCCGGCTCCAAAAGTCACCATGTTACCCTCGGCGTATTCGACACGCAATCAGGCAAAACAATATATCTCAATACCGGCGAACCAGCAGAACAATACCTCACTAATGTATCCTGGACACCTGACGATAAATATGTGCTGGTAGCTGTGGTGAATCGCGAACAAAATCAAATGTGGTTCAAGCAATTTGATGCTGCAACAGGCGCATTTGTCAAGACGCTTTTTGAGGAAATCAGCGATAAATGGGTTGAACCACAGCACCCTGCTGTATTTGTGCCGGGCAGCAATAATCGTTTTGTATGGCAAAGCGACCGCGATGGCTTTAACCATCTCTACCTCTATGAAACAGATGGAAAAGTGATTCGCCAAATCAGCAAAGGCAAATTCCCGGTGACGAGCATGTACGGCTTCTCCACTGATGGTTCCCACTGCTTTTTTCAAACGGCCGATGAAACCGGACTGAACCGTTATGTTTGGACTGCCAACCTAAAAGATGGTAGTTCGCGGCGATTAAACGAGGAGGAAGGTGTACACAACGGCATCATCAGTCAAAATGGCGATTGGGCTGTCGATATCTTTTCCAACCTGGCCACTCCACGGTTCATTTATACCCAAAAAACAACCCCTGGTGCCGTTCGAAACCTCGCCTTTGGTGCGAAAAATCCATTAGAAGAATACCAGGTTGGGATTACTAAATTTACCAGCCTTCCCTCTCCGGGTGGCGTTCGGCTCAATGCGCGCCTGATATTACCCGCCAACTACGATGCCGGTAAAAAATACCCGGCCATTATCTATGTTTACAATGGCTCACACGTACAAATGGTTACCAATTCCTGGATGGGCGGCGGCGAAATGTGGATGCAACGGATGGCTAATGAAGGTTACGTGGTGATGTCGATTGACGGTCGGGGATCAGCCAACCGCGGGTGCGAATTCGAACAATCCACCTTTCGGCATCTCGGCGATTTTGAAATGGAAGACCAACTTACCGGCGTGCAATACCTCCAAGCACAGTCTTATATCGATCCTGCGCGGATTGGTGTTTTTGGCTGGAGCTTTGGTGGCTTTATGACCACTTCATTGATGACCCGTCCCGAGGCCAAGGGCGTTTTCAAATGCGGGATTGCAGGCGGGCCAGTACTCGATTGGCGCATGTACGAAATTATGTACACCGAGCGCTATATGGATACACCGCAGGAAAACCCGGAAGGATATACCCAAAATAGCCTCTATCAATATATTGGTAATCTCGACGGCCGTCTCCTGATGATTCATGGCACTTCCGACCCCGTGGTATTGTGGCAGCATTCATTGAAATACGTGCAGGAATGTGTAAAAAAGGGCAAACAAATTGACTATTTTGTTTACCCCGAACACGAACACAATGTGATCGGTCCCGACCGCGCGCACCTGTATGAAATGGTGGAAAGGTATTTCAAAGATCACCTGTAATGAAAAAAGCAGCAACAGGCCAATGAATAAGCAACGATGAAATAATAAGTCGGCAAAACATAGCGCAGACTTATTCATTGGCCTGTTGCCAGCCCTATTTAAGCGCTGCTTTCCGAAGCCGCTGCAAAAAAGGCGAGGCAAAAATGAAGGACTGGAGATTTTCGTTATCGCTGGTCAGCACATCGTCTTTTGTGCCACTCCATTCGAGCCGGCCTTCGTGAAGAAAGCAAATATTATCGCCTATTTCCATCACGGAGTTCATATCGTGGGTATTGATGACCGTTGTTATATTATCCTCCAGGGTAATGTTTCGAATCAGTTCATCAATCACAATCGCCGTTTTGGGGTCAAGGCCCGAATTCGGTTCATCACAAAACAGATACTGTGGCCGCAACACAATAGCACGGGCAATGCCCACACGCTTTTGCATACCACCAGACAATTCAGAAGGGTACTTTTTGTTGTTGCCGGCAAGACTAACGCGCTCAAGGCAATAATTGACCCGCCCAAGTTTTTCTTTGGCGGTAAAATTGGACAACATATCCATTGGAAAACGAATGTTTTCTTCCACCGTCAGTGAATCAAAAAGAGCTGACCCCTGAAATAACATGCCGATCTTCATCCGGATATTGCGCATACCCGTTTTATCAAGGTTGGTAAAATCGACATTATCATACATCACTTTTCCGGTAGTGGGCGTCTGAAGCCCTACCAGAATCTTGAGTAATACGGTCTTTCCCGCGCCTGAACGCCCAATAATGAGGTTCGTTTTCCCGGCTTCATACGTAAATGAAACACCTTTCAGTATTTCATGCTCACCAAATGATTTAGTAACTTGTTCTGCACGAATCATATTTTGTTCTCTAATTCCAACAAAAGTATTCCAGATTTGTGATATCCATACCACTTAGGAACGTGAAAATAATAACTAGTTATTTTTTACATGTGCCCAATTAGGGTAGTTGGAGTATCTTTCGGTTTAAATATGAGGTTTACATTGAAAAAATACAGTTTGTGCTGGGTCTTGTTCTTTATTCAGGGGTGGGCATTGTGCGCGCAACCGGTCCCGGGAGCATGGTCGATGGAAGAATATTTACCGCTGTTAGCCTCATCGCGGGTAGCATTGGTAGTCAATCATACCTCTATGGTGGGCAATACCCATCTTGTGGATACGCTGTTGGCCAGAGGTATTCAGATCAGGATCATTTTTGCGCCTGAACATGGTTTCAGGGGACGGGCAAATGCAGGAGAACACATCAATGATACCATAGATGCCAAAACAGGTATTCCAATAAAGTCATTGTATGGTAAAAAGAAGAAACCAACAGCAGCAGATTTAGACAGTGTCGATCTGGTCGTTTTTGATATCCAGGATATTGGGGTGCGGTTTTATACTTATATCCACACTATGTTTCACGTGGAAGAGGCCTGTGCACAGTACAACAAACCATTTATAGTGCTCGATCGCCCCAATCCCAATGGCCATTACTCTGATGGTCCCATGCTTGACCCTGCATTTAAATCGTTTTTGGGAGTTACTCCGCTCCCCATTGTACATGGCTGTACTGTTGGGGAACTGGCAAAAATGAATAAGGGCGAATATTGGATTCAGGAGGCCGACAGCCTTGATCTGATCGTGATTCCGTGCAAAAACTACACCCACCAGACTCCTTATGCACCGCCCGTAAAACCATCCCCGAATATGCCCGATTACCGGTCGGTATTGCTGTACCCGGGCATTTGTTTATTCGAAGGTACTAAAGTAAGTGTGGGAAGAGGAACTATAACACCGTTTCAATGGTTTGGGTATCCTGGGTTCCCGGCTGGCGATACGACCTTCACACCATTACCTAACGAAGGGGCGAGTGCGCCGTTGTACTGTAAAATGTTGTGCAATGGGATGAACCTGAGTCCTGTATCTATTGACACATTGTACGCCAAGGCCCAAATGGACTTTTCCTGGCTATTGCTTTTTTACCAAAAAAGCCCTAAAAAAAGCGACTTTTTTTTGAAAAACGGCTTTTTTGAGTTACTGGCAGGCAACAGAAGTTTTCGCCACCAAATTGAAGAAGGCATGACAGAAAAAGAAATCCGTGCCAGCTGGCAACCCGGCCTGGAGCGCTACCGGGAAATGCGAAAAAAATACCTGTTGTATCCATAAAACCAAGTAATACTTCATACCTAATACCTCATACTTCAACACCTATGTCTAACCGCGCGCCTGCACTTGTTTTTATTTTTATCACCCTGTTACTGGACGTAATTGGTTTTGGACTGATTATTCCTGTTTTGCCAGGCTTGCTGGAGGAGATGACTGGCGGCGACCTGAGCACGGCTGCCCGTTGGGGTGGTTTACTTATGTTTACCTATGCGGTCATGCAGTTCGTTTTTTCACCGGTTATTGGTGCATTAAGTGACCATTTTGGTCGGCGACCTGTTATTCTCGCTGCATTATTTGTCTTTAGTATTGATTTCATCATTCAGGGTTTTGCGCCGAATATCTGGTGGTTTTTTGCCGGACGGGTACTGGCCGGGATCACAGGAGCCACGTTTACCTCCGGATCTGCTTATATCGCCGATGTGAGCCCTCCGGAAAAACGGGCGCAGAATTTTGGTATTATTGGTGCCGCATTTGGGGTGGGCTTTATCATTGGACCGTTACTGGGCGGACTGGTATCCCATTATGCGGGCTTGCGGGCACCCTTTTTTGTGGCAGCAGGATTGGCCATGCTCAACTGGTTGTACGGTTATTTCATTCTGCCTGAATCACTCGCCCCTGAAAATCGCCGCCAATTTAACTGGAAACGTGCCAATCCGATAGGCGCGCTCCTCCATTTGCGCAAATATCCGGTGGTATTCGGCATGGTGGGATCGCTTGTTGCAATCTATGTGGCTGGGCACGCCAACCAAAGCACCTGGACCTATATCACGATGAAAAAATTTAATTGGGATTCCCGGATAATTGGCTTTTCCCTGGCATTTGTAGGATTGGCTACCGGAATTGTCCAGGGTGGACTGACAAGGATTTTGATTCCGAAACTGGGGTCACGCATCTCTGTTTATGCAGGCTTAATGTTGTATACTATTGGTTTTGTACTATTTGCATTTGCCACACAAAGCTGGATGATGTTTGCGTTTATGGTACCCTTTTCGTTAGGTGGTATCGCGGGGCCTGCATTGCAGGGGATTATTTCCAATCAGGTGCCCGCCAATGAGCAAGGCGAGTTACAAGGCGCTTTAACCAGCCTGATCAGCCTGACTTCTATTATTGGTCCGCTGCTGATGACTGGCCTTTTCGCTTATTTTACCAGCGAAAGCGCCCCCATACAGTTTCCCGGTGCACCGTTTTTAATGGGCGCAGTATTGACATTAGTGAGTTTACTGTTGTCCATTCGGACCATGCGGGATCATAATTTATGAGGAGATGAGCCTGGGCATTTCTATAAAAAATGCCCGGCGTTTGGAAAAACACCGGGCTCTTTAATTTTTTAATGTTCAATTTTTAATGTTCAATATGCAGCCAGAAACGCCTGAATACCAGCCCTGCTTCCTGCCCCCTTCATTAAAAATAGACCATTAAATATTCACTACTGTTTTCTAAACTGTTTGACTTGCACTGTTTGTCCCATGGTGAAGCGGAAAGTATACATACCTGCTGTCAGAGTTCCCACATGAATGGACACCACATCAGTTTCTGCGGCCCAATTGCCCGATTGTACTAATCTTCCGGCAACATCAAACACCTGCCATAAGCCATCTGCTGTAGCGGGCTCGGCTATCTGAATATGCACCAGATCGGTGGCAAGAGAAGGAGAAATGGTGATATTCTCCGTGGCGTTGAACAAAGCCAGTACGACCTGACTGTACGATACTTTGCCGTCGTAATCGACCTGGCGCAAACGGTAATAGTTGTTGCCGGTCAAGGGCTGCTCATCGGTGAACGTATACGTTTGTTGCTTCGTTGACGTGCCCGCACCATCTTTTGTGCCAATCAACTCGAAGGAACGACCGTCACCACTGCGCTCTATCTCAAAAAAATCGTTGTCTTTTTCCGAATCGGTCGTCCAGCGGGTTACGACTTCTTTAGAATCCGCAATTGCCGTAAATGACGTGAGCGAAATAGGCAAACTGGCATTGAAAATAATGTCTACATTGACGCCATTAACACCATCACCAATATCAAATCTGGCATTTGACGATGCTGAATTCGCTTCATAACCATAAAGCCGTAAAGAAACAGTTCCACCCGGAGGTACAGGACTTAAAGAGGATAAATTAAAATTCAGGTATCCGGCAAACCCACTACCGCCCACATCCAAAGTAACTGGAATGTTAATATCGGTAGCATAGGCATTCTGGCTGCTTCTTAACGTCGCATACAGCGGACCAGGCTCGGTGGTAGCGACATATACTAATAATGAACCAAAACGTATAATTGGAGGGGAAGACGGAGAAAGTGTAATGTCAATCTGATAATAATCTGTTGGCCCAATAAAAGTATTCGTCGACCAACTTGATGAGCCGTAGGCACCTTGAGCACTTTGAGGAACAATTCCCGGCCCCCTGCTCAAAATAGCACTGGACACTCCGGGTGCCACATTAGTAGTGGATACCACACCGCTGGTTACACCGCTTAACCCAGCAAGCTCCCAGCTGGCAATTTGCGCAAATAACGGTGCGCCAAAAACTGCAAAAATGAATAATACTAAGCAATTCTTTTTCATAATAGTGATAATTTTGATGGTTTTTGATATAATCGTGTTTTCAAATAATCCACTCTAATTGATGAAAAAAAATCCCTGAAAAAAGGTACAAAATAACAATTAAGACTATTCCCTAAAACTGAAACCGCTCTTAGCTATACCAAATTTAATAGTTTTACGGAAATAATACAATGATTAATACACTTTATTAACAAAAAAGCCCGGTGCTGCTGGAGCACCGGGCCTTTAATATTTATTATTTAATGGTCAATGTTTACTGATTAATGTTTAATGAACGACCAAAAAAGCCGGGACCAGCCCTGCTTCCTACCCCCTTCATTAAAAATAGACCATTAAATATTCACTACTGTTTTCTAAACTGTTTGACTTGCACTGTTTGTCCCATGGTGAAGCGGAAAGTATACATACCTTCTGCCAATGTTCCCACATGAATGGACACCACATCAGTTTCCGCGGCCCAATTGCCCGATTGCACTAATCTTCCGGCAACATCAAATACCTGCCAAAGGCCATCTTCTGTGGCGGGTTGGTCCAGTTGGACCAACACCAGATCTGTCGCAGGCGACGGTGCCAGCCGGATATCTCCGGACTGCGAAAACACTACATTAACGACTGCACTGTAGGCCACTTTTCCGTCGAAATCCACCTGGCGCAGGCGGTAATAATTTTTGCCGGGAAGTGGTTGTTTGTCCGTGAACGTATAGTATTGCGGCGCCTGGCTGGTGCCCGCTCCTTTTACCTGACCAATCTCCTCAAAAGTGCGGCCGTCGTTGCTGCGCTCAATGGCAAAGAAATCATTGTTGCGCTCGGAAGCCGTGGAGAAGGAGAGAAGGGTGGAGGTGGTTTGTTTAACTACATTCAAACTGCTGAAGTCAATAGGTAATGAAAGACAAGATGGCCCAGTTGCAGTGAGGGTAACATCATCCAGCCTGAACTGATTTGTATTTGTAGCTGTGTTGGTAAATCGAATACTTGTAACCGTTCCAGGCATTGCTGAAATTGATTTTAATGACCACGTGGCGGTTCCTGAACCTGTTGGCAAAGCTACAGAGCCTGCGCTTGTCCAGGTTCCAGTTGTCCCAGTCGTGGAATATTCAATAACTAATGACGCTCCATTTTCCGCAGTGGTGCTTTTGAAAACACCGAAAGTCATATTTAAGTTATCGCACATTGGACCTGCCTGAATGCCATCTATAATAAAAGTTTTGGATGCATTATTGGTTAAAAAAACATTTGCCAACCCGCTCGCGCCTGCATATCCTGATGAAGATGATGAGTTCCTAAGTTCGCCTGTTCCACCATAGGTAAAAGGGTCAATGTCAAATCCATTGGCGCTTTCGTGGGTTGCAATCGCAGTGTTGGAAGGTGCTGTTCCCATTGATTCAGATGATGGGTTGGATACTTGAGCAAATGTATTAATACTGAGAAGCAGTATTGCGATAGTATTTATTAATCTCATAATATTAAAAAAAATTAGAAAATGTTTTAATTTTATCCTAGTTATTGACCATAAAGGTAGCCCAACATTTAAATTGAAATATTAATTCCACAATAATTCCCTCCCAAATGCCCGTATTTTACATTCAAAACACAACTGGAATAACCTTAAGTTGGAACGGGTCACACAATCAGCAGGAGCACCACGCGCCCCTGAAAATTTGCCCTGTCCAAAA
>JBILHQ010000049.1:0-28534 GCA_044350415.1 Saprospiraceae bacterium
CACTCACCACTCACCACTCACCACTCACCACTAAACACTCACCACTAAACACTCACCACTAAATAACTATTTTTTCATAGATACCAACCAACCTGCGATTTTATCCAGGTCCGCTTTAGCCACAGTGGGTTGTGGTGCCATTTGGGGGTAACCCGGCCAGTTGTTGGGTTCCGGTTTTTTTACTAATTGAACAATACGTTTTTTAGTGTAGCCTTTTGCTGCAATATCGGTCCAGATAGGGCCGACTAATTTACGTTTAATATTGTGGCAAGCATTACAGCCGTATTTATTGAGCAGTACCTCAACATCAGCAGGAACAGTTGGGTCCGGTGTAGTATATTGAGGTCCTGGAGCGGCGGCCATCATAACCGCGAAGGGTACTAAAAGTAGTAATTTTTTCATAATAATTGACAAAAGTGTTTGATCGTGTTTACGAGAGACGTTATTTTGATGGAAGTATTACTTATAGATTCCCCTTTTTCAATTCTTTAACACAATAATCGGCTGCACGGGCAGTGAGTGCCATATAGGTAACGGATGGGTTTTGCCACGCTGTTGAAGCCATACAGGAACCATCAGTCACAAAAACATTGGGGACATTGTGGATCTGGTTCCACTTGTTCAGCATCGAAGTTTTCGGATCTTTTCCCATTCGGGCGGTCCCCATTTCGTGAATACCACGGCCGGGAGGTTCATGAGAATCACCCGTTTGAATATTTTTACAGCCTGCTGCCTCCAGTACTTCGGCGATCGTCACCAAAATATCTTTTAACATCGCTTCCTCATTTTCATGCCAGCCGCAGTCAATATCAATAGTAGGCATTCCCCATGGATCGCGCACATTCGTATTGAGGGTCACCCGGTTATTCGCATTCGGGAGCGTTTCGGCCATAGCGCCGATGCCGACACTCCAGGGTCCTGGTTTGGTCATGGCCGTCTTAAAGTCAGCGCCGAAACCATTGGAATACATACCCCTGCCCCAATCATCGCGCCCGCTGCCACCTGCGAGTGCATACCCACGCACGAAGTCGGTGCGTTTGTCATTGCCAAAATTTCTGAATTTAGGAATTACAAATCCCACCGGAGCACGGCCTTTGTAGTACATATTTTGGAGACCATCAAAGGAGGCATTCCCACGCCCCCGGTAATTATGGTCCATCAGGTAGCGCCCCAGGATATCATTCTCATTGCCCAGGCCATTGGAAAAACGGGCGGTATCGTTGGAGTTGAGCATAATAAGCGCTGAATTTAGGGTACCAGCGTTCAGGAAAATCACTTTAGCATGATACTCCACCATTTCTTTGCTCACGGCATCGATCACCCTTACTCCTGTCGCTTTCCCTTTCTTTTCATCAAATATAATAGAATGGACAATACTGTCGGGACGCAGCGTCATTTTCCCGGTTTCCGCAGCAGCAGCCAGGGTAGTCGCCTGACTTGCAAACGCAGCACTGAACGGACATCCGCGGTGGCAGAGGTTACGAAACTGACAAGGCCCGCGGCCGTTGTGGCGCTGGGTCACATTGGCACTTCGGCCAGGAATAAGGATTCGATCGGGATAAGCTTTCGCAATACTGGATTTCAAGTGTTTGTCCATGGCATTGAGCGCCACAGGCGGAAGAAATTCGCCGTCGGGAAGTTGGGCCAGGCCCTCTTTACTGCCGTTAATACCTGCAAAACGCTCCACATAACTATACCATGGCGCAATATCTTCATACCGGATGGGCCAGTCCACACCATGTCCATCTTTTGCATTGGCTTCAAAATCGTTGGGAGCCCAGCGATAGCACTGGCGGGCCCACATAAGACTTTTACCGCCCACATGATACCCACGAATCCATTCAAACGGCTTTTTCTGCTGATAAGGATGCTCACTGTCTTTGACAAACATGTGTCTTGTCCCTTCATTAAAAGCATAACAAACAGACTGGATATTATAATCCTTTTTTACCTCTTCATGGGTATTCCGGTTGTGGTGCGGAAACTCCCAAATATTGGTCAGGGCTGTAGAATAACCTGTGATATGATCGAGTTTGGGTCCGCGTTCGAGGACCAGCGTTTTGAGCCCTTTTTCACATAATTCCTTGGCGGCCCATCCGCCGCTGATACCGGAACCAATGACGATGGCATCATATTTTCTATTCTTCATCTTATTACGTTAGCTAGAAGTCACTTTAATTAAAACATGGACGCCCATGCTTTGGTATTTTCGTCAATGGGCATTTCCGGAATCCAGCCACCGGGTATGGGGTCGAAGGCCAGGGCCTGTGTCATGCCGATTTCTGAAGAAAAATAGCCGAAAAGCGTGAGCCCTTTTACCATTTCCCAGAAATTGGGTGAACTGGACGCTGCCTTTTCAATTTGGGTAAGCAGCGTTATCCGTTGAGTCGCTGTGGCATTCACGATGGATGTACCAAACATAGCCATGCATTGCTGTTCGGCGGCATCAAGACCCGCCCAGAATACCTCCTGTTCGGCGGGCGCTGTACAATCTTCCAGCATCAGGGCAATAAAACCAGGAACACCAGCTGCTTTGGCACCCGGAGTATCCGTTTCGGGGATAATAGTTTCAGCGATTTCAGCGAGGATGGCCATTTTATCAGCCCCCAAATGTTGCGGAATGGCACCTGAGGCGGCGGAAGCCAATGTTCTGGCCATTATTTCCGGCGTAAGTGTCAGGCCGCCTAATAAGGTCGCCAACTGGCGAAGTGCAGTTCTGCGTTGCATTTTAATTGCGTTTAGTTATGAATTTGTAGTGGGCAAAAGAATTTGCGCCGTTAAGATAGCCCAAAAAAAATAAATGAAAAAAAAATTAAGCAACAGGCAACGTACAAGGTGATTTTACGTTCTTATTTTATATTGTACTTCATACGATAGAATGGGTTTAGATGGCCCCTGGGTTGTAAGATCGCAGGGGTTTTTTCATGTCTTACAAAACAAAACTCAATCCTGTTCGGAAATTCACATTGGATGTCGAATAAGGCGTAAATGCATTGAGCAGATTATCCGAGGCAAAAAACACCTGAACCGGACCAGGTCTAAGTGTCACCTGAAAACCAAGATTCGCCGTTTTTCGGGAATTGGCACTGTACATAGCCCCCAAACGAATCAACCGTACCGGTTGCCATTGTAAACTCACCCCAAATGCAGTATTGGTGGTCGCATTATCTTCATAATAGAATGACCCGCCGATGCTCCAACGTTTGGTAAGATCAAAAACACCGCTAATGTAATACCGCGCAGGCAAGCTGCTTGAAAATTCGGAGTCGGTGCGCTGGAACATAAAAAAGTCGTTGAGCGTATCCAGTTTTGAAGAAAAATCTATACTATCGGCACCGTTAATAATATCAGATCCGGCGATCGTAGCACCATTGTAATCAAATATTCCTTTACTCTTGAAATACTTTCCTTCTTTCCACTTGATTTGGCCATTAATATCTAATGCCGAAGCATAAATGGTGAGCTTTGGCGTGAGTTTCAGTGTAATGCCCAGATCAAAAGCAATACCCGAATTCTGGGTCCTGAATTGATTGCCCAATTCATTGGTAATCACTTTAAAGCCAAATCCGTTGGTATCAATAGCCGACACGGTCCCAAAAGAATGAAATCCATAATTGGTGGTGAGTTTCAGTTGATAAATATCGGGATCCGTATAAATAGAAGCAAATTGAGCCTCCTGGTCCGTTTCCAGGGAGCTGATACCAGCCAGGTATTTTACTTTTGCACCCACCCGCAATTTTTTTCCAAAATCCCTGGACAGCCCTGCACTGATTTCATGCCAATCAAACGTATTGGTGACAGGCGCAATTTGTATCGTTTGACCAATAAACTGTGCATTTCCACCCCACAAAAACTGCACCACCTCTTTGGGATAGGTCAGGGCGCTACTCAGCCGAATGGCATGACTTGCCTGAATAGCAGTATGGCCTTTCCCGGGCAGGCGAATTCCCAATGATACGGTTTCGATGCGCTGTTGATAAGCCACCTCATTTTGAGGATCCAGTTTTGCGATGACCTGGTCGAAATCAAATAACGTTTTGCCATTTTCTATCTTGAAAAAATCACTATAAGAAACGGTACCACTGTGCGTAGCATCAATGGAAAATGCTGGCAAACCAATCGCTATGCGCCTATCATCCGGGAAAAAAGCCGGGTTAATCTGGTTCATTTGCCAGACTTTATTCATCTGCGACAACATCAATTCCTGCTGCGCAATGAGTTGATTACCGCCCATTACAAGGGCTAAAATAAATATAATACGATGCTTCATATTCTAATCGTTAGAAGGTAGAATTCAGTGTGCAATATTCAATGTGCAATATTCAATGTGCGTGACATTGATGAAGAAATTAGCCCTTTACCGTTTGAGTTTGACCCCCATTTTGACCACCGCTCCCTGATTATTCAGTATTTTTACAGGGACAGCCCCGTCTTGTGCTGTAGAAAAAGCAGCTTTAAAGAATCCTTTTTTCGCCTTAATCCGCAGGTTTTCAAAACGCGCTGCGGTAAATGGAATAAAGGTTTCTGTTCGGGTGATGCCCGTGGTAAGTCCGGTAACTGCGTCAACCGGCGCACTGCGGATGGCGTCCTGCGGCCCGTCTGCAAACAGCGAATCAATATTAACATCATTGATATCGCGGAAATAAATCTGCATCGAAGTGGTCATCGGCATACCGTTTTCCGTCACTAATTTGAATTCGGCCGATTCAAATCCAGTGGAATCGGCGAATGACCCGAAATCAAGATTCAGGTTTTGTTCCGCAGGAAAATTCAGCAGCTGTCCCTCCAGCAACAGTTCAACCTGTACATTCATCCTTACGGTACTGGTATCGGTAATAAATCCAATCAGGGAAGGGTCCGATTCTGCATTGGCCAACCCCTGAACCTTATAAATCATTTGTGTGGGGTTGGAGTTAAATATTTCGGCAATATTGGAATTGGTTTCATCGAAATAGAAAGTTGTGGCTTTGGTTTGCCCCACCTCCCCTGCAGCAAAAGATGGATAGTTGAAATCAATTCCCACATCTGTCCCTTCTATAATCACCGGGCTTTTGAGTTCCAGTAAATCGCCGTTTTTGGCTTTAAAACGCAAGTACTTGATCAAGCCCCGGGTCGGGAAGCCCCAGGAATTATATACAGTGATCGTAATCTTAGGATTTTTCACTTTCACCTCCCCATTCAGGCCAATCTGGTTGATATTAATATCGATCGTATCTGTATTCAAATCATATTCTACTTTATCCCAATAGCCTTCCAGGTAAGAGAACGTGAGATATTGTAATGTCATCACCACGGCGGGGATGCCGTTATTACCAGGCAATTTCAATATTTTTGTGCCATCCTCGAGATAGGCGTCGTACTGTATGATAAGGTCATTGCCCTGAGATAACAAGGAATAACCAGCCATATCGATCGTCTGTCCACCTGCTCCACCTGGCTGAATTTCAAATGGAATGGAATATGGAACACCATTTTTTGTCAACTGCGGGAGATAAAAAGTGCCGTGTATTTTTTGTGGCAAAGTGTTAAAAATGATGGCCCCAATGGTTCCACCATTCAACTCGGCTTTCCGAATATTGACCCCATTGGGTATCAGGTCGAAGGAATACCTGAAGTAAGATGTATCGACCGGGAATCCTATTACAGTATTGAGAAAATCAAGGATTTTAGTCGCCTTGGTTTCCGATACATCGCCTGAATAGGATAATGTCAGGGTATTATCGGCGTTGACCACCAGCGACTCTTTCGTGTCATTCCCTTTTAAAAGTTTACCCACTAAGTCACTGATATTCAAATTTGTATTAAAAAGTGGAAAAGCAAATTCTGAATCATGCGCAGCCAATTTGGGGTTTTCAAAATCGCCTTTTTTACATCCCTGCCAAATGAATATACCCAGGAGCAGCATCCCGCAAATGCGGATAGTTAAATTTTTCATAGAAATGTTTTTGTTAAAAACAGATCTGGAACTTTTTCTTCCTGAAATCCCAAACCTGCTCTGAGTGGAAGTATTAGAAACTAAATCCAACACTGACCTGGATAGTGAAGTTATAATCTTTGTCGTTGCGGGTAACTGGCGGGGTGGTTTGGTTTAAGGACTGCAGCGAGAAGTCTGCCTCCGATTTGGTCAAATCTGCCAATCCGTATTGCAGCCGTCCTCCGAAAAACAATGACCGGCTGAAATAGTAAGATAATCCGGCCGAAACACCATAGTCAAGATTTTTGTAAAGATTGCCATGATCTTCGGTATTGTCGTAATAAGCCCCTAATGTTTTGGGTAATGAGGCTATTTTTTGGTTGGTTCCATCGGGGTCCTGCTGCACAGTGACGGCAATATTCTCCGTGCCCTTGCTTTGGCCCGGATCATCCCTGTTGTAATTATAATCGAGGAAACTTTCAAATTCGCCGCCGATGGTTCCGGGCTGTGCTTCCCAGGTGTATTTCAACGCACCCGTACCCGTTTTTTGAAAAATCAAACTGGCATATACGCCGGCAGAAAATTCAAAATCACCGAGGCGAACGAATGCCGATACAGGAATGTCCATATTCACATGGGTTGTTTCCAACTTTCGGATGATCGATCCATTGGTTCGAACCGTTCCCAGGTTATTTTCTAAAATAAAAGTGCGGCTTGCCGGTCCGGTGTACGTATATTTTGCGCCCTTTTTGGAGTACAATAACTCACCCCGCACGCCAAAACGGTCCGTAAAGTTATAAGAAAATGATGGCCCGATATGGAATCCGATCAAGTTATCCACCGATTCGAGCACGGCCCCGCTGGCATCCGCCTCCGGTGTACCTTTCAGGGTGGAAAAATTGAGCCCGGTTTTTACGCCACCATGAAACTGAGCAGAAAGGGCAACTGCGCCCAACAAACAACATGTAAAAGTCAAAAAACGAATCATCATAATTATGAATAAAAGGCTTGGGTTACCGTAAGGAATACTGTCAGAATAAAAAATCATTTCAGCCAGCGTTCCTAATATGCAAAGGTGAAAAATAAAAAGATAAAAAATTCCGCACAAAAGTACAGTTTATTTTATGCTAACGCTCAAAGTAAGCGCAGCGTTGATTGTTAAAATCGCTTTTAGGGATAAATGTATGTTTTTGGCAAATATCCCCTACTTTTGCAGCAAATCAATATTGCTATGACAGAATGGCCCCTATGGGAAATATTTATCCGCTCCAAACAAGGTTTGAGCCACAAACACGTGGGTAGTTTACATGCCTCCGATGAACAAATGGCGATCGAAAACGCCCGCGATGTGTATTGCCGCCGCAATGAAGGTGTCAGTATCTGGGTGGTGGAATCCAAACACATCCATGCCTCCACTGAAGACGCCGCAGCGTTTTTTGACCCTTCTAATGATAAGGTTTACCGCCATCCTACGTTTTATGATTTGCCGGATGCGGTGAAGCATATGTGACACGGGAATGCGAAACGGGAGCAAAGGCACGTGCCGTTTTTTTTTAGTTAGGAATGGAGGAAAAATTAATAATTCAGTACGTATGAAATACAATACTTTGCCGGATTGGGTAATGATTACAGGATGGGTGGCGGTCGCTATTCTTCCTTCAGCGGTATTGGGGCAGTCGGCACATTGGAAAATGCTGAGCGGTAGCCGGCAATATGAAGACAAAAATTACCGGAAGGCCGCCCAATCGTATGCCGAAGCAGGGAAGTATCCCGGTGCTGTTTACAATACCGGCAACGCTTTTTACCTGCAAGCCGATTATGAAAATGCCGCAGAACGGTTTACCGTTGCGGCAGGCACTACTTCCAATAAACCCGCACAGGCAGATGCCTGGTTCAATGCCGGCAATGCCTATCTGCGCAATGGAGACTACGGAGAGGCTATTAACGCTTTTGAGCGCAGCCTTCGGCTTGTCCCCAACAGGCGCGATGCCAAAATTAATCTCCAGATGGCCAAAAAAAAGCAACCGCCGCCGCCGCCCCAGCCCTTACCTCCCCCGCCGCCACCGCCCCCGCCCCCCAGAGATGCCTGGCTGGATCAGGCCAATGGAAGAAAAGAACCGCTGCCAGGGCCACTAACGCCTTCCGCTGCCCGGCAATTACTCGAATCAGCTATCCTGCCCGGCGAGGATGATTATGCCCGGCAATATCGGAAACTCGCACCGGCGAACCAGCCTTCGAGAGGGGAAAAAGCGTGGTGACGGGCTCATCTGTTTTTTAATAAATCACTCAGCCTGTCGAATACCCGCCGTTAGTGGTTAGTGGATGCAGCAATAACCAGTGCCCTTTTCCCAAGTAACTCCTTTCTAACCGTGCTGTATCTTTGAGGCTGATCTTTTTGAAAAGAAGCGCAAGAGCGCAGGGACATAAGGCTCATGCGTGCCCAGACTTAAAAAGTCGGACCCAGCGCGCTGGAAGGAGCCTTTTACAGTGGCTAAATGTTCTTCAAAATGCGCGTGGTATTGCTGGCGGAGTTTCCCAGCGGTAGTATCAATCCAGATTTGGCGGTCGCTTTCGGCGTCTGTCACCCGCATGACCCCCACATCGGGTAAATCCCGCTCCAGAGCGTCCCAGCAATGGATACCGATCAGATCGTGCCTGCGGGAGAGGATGCGAAGGGAGTCATCATAGTTGTCCGCTAAAAAATCGGATAACACAAAGCAAACGCTGCGTTTTTTCAGGATATTATTTGTGAATTGCAGGGCTTTTGCCAGGTCCGTGCCTTTTCCTTTCGGGCTTGCGGTCAATATTTCCCGAATAATACGGAGGATATGCTGTTTCCCTTTTTTAGGCGGGATATACAATTCAATGCGGTCAGAAAATAACAGGACACCTACTTTGTCATTGTTGGCGATAGCAGAAAATGCCAGCACAGCGCATAACTCCGACAAATATTCTTCTTTAAACTGGGTATGACTCCCAAATACGGCTGATGCACTCACATCCACCAGCAACATCATGGTGTTTTCCCGTTCTTCTTCAAAGACCTTCACATAAGTATCTCCCGAACGCGCCGTTACATTCCAGTCAATGGCCCGCACATCGTCGCCAGGGTAATACAGCCGCACTTCGCAGAATGACATACCGCGCCCCCGAAAAGCACTGTTGTAGCCCCCAGTGAACAGGTGGCTGCTTAATCCCCGCGTTTTGATCTCAATTTTGCGGACTTTTTTCAGAAGCTCGGTGCTATCCATTTTTTTGGAAGGAGAAAAGAAAAGAGAGGCGCAAGGGCATTAAGCTCCCCCACTCCCCGCTCCGCCTGTCTAAGGTATGACAATAGTTCGCAACATTTTTTGAATAATCGCTTCCTGGTCGATGCCTTCGGCCTCTGCTTCGTACGTGAGGCCGATACGGTGGCGCAGCACATCGGGGCAGAGGGCTTTTACATCGTCGGGCGTGACGAAGCCGCGGCGCTGGAGAAATGCGTGGGCCCGGGCTGCTTGTGCTAATGCGATACTGGCCCGTGGCGAGGCGCCATAACTGATCAGCGGAGCCAATTGCGGGAGACCATATTCAGCAGGTTGGCGGGTGGCAAAAACAATCCGAAGGATATATTGCTCCACCTTTTCATCCATATAGATTTTCTTCACGGTATCCCGGGCGCGCAGCAGCGTTTCTACAGTAACCACTTTTGGAACATTAATTTCTTCGCCATTCAGGTTGCGGCGGAGAATCATTTGCTCATTGTCAAATGTAGGGTACGTAATATTTACTTTCAACAAAAAGCGATCGACCTGCGCTTCCGGCAAAGGATAAGTGCCTTCCTGTTCGATGGGATTTTGGGTGGCCAGCACCAGGAAGGGCTCCTCCAGTTTGAAAGTATCATTACCGATCGTGATTTGCCGTTCCTGCATGGCTTCCAACAATGCACTTTGCACCTTAGCGGGTGCGCGGTTGATCTCGTCAGCCAATACGAAATTGGCAAAAATTGGCCCTCTGCGTACGATAAATTCTGCTTTTGCTGGATTGTAAATCGTAGTGCCCACGACATCGGCCGGCAACAAATCGGGCGTAAACTGAATACGGCTGAACTTGGCATCAACGGCTTGCGCGAGTGTTTTGATCGCCAGCGTTTTGGCCAGACCCGGCAGCCCTTCCAACAGAATATGTCCGCGGGTCAGCAATCCAATGAGTAGGCGGTCCATCATGGCCTCCTGCCCGACAATGACCTTGGCAGTCGCTTCGGATAATTTGGCAAGAAAGGCACTTTCAGCCTGAACGAGGCGGGTGATGGCCTCTACGTCAACCTTTTGTTGCATAGTGTTAGGATTATATTTCGTGCGGATTGACTATTACTAAATCGAGTATTTGGGCAAAATCCTGGGTGTTCCTGGTAATTAGTGATAACCCATGTACCAAAGCGGTAGCCGCGATAATAGCTATCAATCAAATATTCTTGTCCCATTCTTCCCGACTTTTCACGATATATTCCTGCATTTCCTCTGCAACTTTAGACGACAGCCGACCTGCATACTTCTCTGATAATTTTTTATAGGTACCTTCAGCCTGGAAATAAACCAAACGGATGAGATGCATCTCTTTGAGATCTTGTAGCAATTTTAATACCTTTTCATTTTTCAGTCCAATTACAACAGTGCCCATATTTTTCTTTTTTTACAATAACAGGTAAAAAACAGGAATTGAATCGCTACTTTTTCGCTTTCGTAACCTTTGTCGCCTTCACCTTTTTATCAAAAGCGCCTGGTCTTTCCGCTTCAATCATTTTTTTCACATCCTCCAGCGTAAGCGAGCGGGCATGATCGGCTGTCATTTTAGCACCATCTACGCGGGGCAGGTTCAGCATATCTTTTCCGAAGCGGATATAAGGGCCCCAACGGCCATTTTCAACGCTGATTTTTTCGGCTTCCCAAAGGTGAATATACCGGTTGCCCTCTTTTTCAATTTTAGCTGCGATTAATTCAGCGGCCTGTTGAGGAGTGAGCGTTTCCGGGTTGTAACTTTTGGGAATATTGACGAAAAGATCGCCCCATTTCAGGAACGGACCAAAACGGCCTTTGCCCTGGGTGTAAGGGACGTTCAGGTATTCGCCGGCGGGTTTATCGGCTTCTAACTTTGCCTGCAGAAGTTCAACAGCCCGATCGTATTGTATGTCAAACGGATCTTCCGTTTTAGGCAGGTTCACATAAGTTGCTTCACCGTATTTGACATAAGGACCGTATCTGCCGGTATTGACACTGATCTCCTGCCCGAGGTATTCCCCCAATGTTTTGGGCAGGGCAAAAGAGTCGAGGGCTTCCTGCAAAGAGACCGTTTCCATACTTTTCCCAGGCATAAGATTAGCATACCGGGGTTTTTCTTTTTCTTCGAGTTCATCGCCTGTACCGATCTGGATGACTGGTTTACCCAATTTACTCATCCGTACAAGAATCGTGCGGCCCGAAACGGGATCAATACCGAGGATACGTTCACCGACAGCACGGTCGGCTTCCAGCGTGGTTTTTTCGACGGTCTCGTGGAAGGGTTTATAAAATCCGTCGATCACTTCCGACCAGTTAATCTTCCCATCGGCAATATCGTCAAATCGTTTTTCAATGCCAGCCGTAAAACCGTAGTCCATAATCTTACCGAAATGGCCGTCCAGGAAATCCGTCACAATCATACCCATATCCGAAGGATAAAGGACCTGTTTGGTCGTGCCTGTGGTTTCTTTAGACGTAGTCGATTTGACCATATCATTTTTCAGGGTAAGTACCCGGAAAGAGCGCTCTTCGCCCGCACGGCTTTCTTTGGTCACATACCCGCGATTATCTTCCATTATTTTGGTGATAGTCGGAGCATAAGTAGATGGCCGGCCAATACCGAGTTCCTCTAATTTCTTTACCAGACCAGCCTCCGTGTAGCGGGCGGGCGGGCGGGTGAAACGCTCGGTGGCGGTCATCACCTCAAGGTTGAGTTGCTGACCTACGGCGAGTGGCGGAAGCATACCTTGCTCTTCTTCCGGCTCATCGTCGGTGCTTTCGAGGTACACGATTAAGAAACCGTCAAATTTGAGTACTTCGCCTTCAGCCATCAATTTTTCAGCAGGTAAGGTGCTGATGGCAATATCCACAGATGTTTTTTCCAGTTCTGCATCGGCCATCTGACTGGCCATGGTGCGTTTCCAGATCAGTTCATAGAGGCGTTGTTCGTCGCGGTCCTGGCTCACCTGCTGGTTTTCGAAGTAAGTGGGGCGGATGGCTTCGTGTGCCTCCTGGGCGGATTCATTTTTGGTTTTATACTTGCGCAGCTGGTGGTATTTGGGACCGTACTGCTTCAGAATTTCGTCGCCGATAGCCTGCAATGCGGATTCGCTCATATTGACCGAATCGGTACGCATATAAGTAATATGTCCGGCCTCATAGAGGTGCTGCGCGATCCGCATGGTGCGGTTTACGGCAAACCCGAGTTTACGGCTGGCTTCCTGTTGCAGTGTGGAGGTGGTAAATGGCGGCGCGGCTTTACGGCGCGTTGGTTTTACCTCAATATTGCGGACTTTATAAGTAGCGGGGATACATTTTTGTAAAAAGGATTGCGCATCGCCTTCTTTTTCAATGCGTTGTGGGCTTTCGGCTTTGAACGCCACCATTTTATCCTGCGCATTTTTGGTTAAAAACGTAGCCACTACTTTGAAAAAAGGCTCCGTATTGAAATGCTGGATATCGCGTTCCCGTTCAACTATGAGTTTGACGGCTACCGATTGCACCCGGCCGGCGGAAAGTTGACCTTTTACTTTTTTCCACAGCAATCCGGAGAGTTCCCAACCCACGAGGCGATCCAGTACACGGCGTGCCTGTTGTGCATCGACTACATTAAGGTCGAGCAACCGGGGATTTTGTACGGCTTTTTGAATAGCAGGTTTGGTAATCTCATGGAAAACGATCCGTTTGGTGGTATGTTCATCCAGATTGAGCACCTGACAAAGGTGCCAGGAAATGGCTTCCCCTTCGCGGTCTTCGTCCGTTGCAAGCCACACTTCGTCGGCCTTGGCGGCATATTCCTTTAATTCCTTAACCGTTTTGTATTTGTCGCCAGGCACCACATAATTGGGTTTGTAGCCATTATCGACATCTACGCCAAGGTCGTTTCCTTTTTCAAGGTCCCGGATATGTCCAAAAGAAGATCTGACCACAAAGTCGCCCCCAAGGTATTTTTCAATCGTCTTCGCTTTTGCCGGAGACTCCACAATCAGTAGTTTTTTAGCCATTCTAAGTTGATGTTAATGGTTCAGGGGAAAGAAATTTGGCCGCAAAAGTAATGGCTTTTGTCAATTCTTTGCTAAAATATAACTTTAAGCTTCTTATATAGTCCAATGCGGGCGATGTCGAGAGAACGCTAAACCTTCAGATTTGTTTCAAAGCCCTGAATAATGAGCCTATGTCAAAAAGCGACAAAGTACACGGTTTCATCCGTTTCAGAAAAACTGCAAACCTTTTTTTACCATCAAAATGCAACCTTTGTACTCCGAAAGTCCCACGCCTTAACCATCAACTATTTTATTTACTTTTCAATGCGTAAAACTACAATTTTATCTCTTTTGCTGCTTTCCTTTTGGTACATCTCGACTTCTTCGATGAAAGACCCAAGTAATCCACCTGTTGCGCGTACAGGCGCGCCCGGCGAAACTACCTGTGGTGTTTCTGGCTGCCACAGCGGTGGCACTTACACTGGTACGGTTACGATTTCCGGTATTCCTGACACGATACTCTACAATCATTCCTATGCCGTTACCCTCACCAATACCAGTAATGCGGTGAAGGCAGGATTTGAATTGACCTGTTTAGACAGCCTCAATGCCAAATGCGGCACATTAACAACAGGAACAGGTACTTCAGTAGCCAATCAAACAAGTACGGCCAGGCAATATGTGCGCCAGTCAACGCCCAAAACACTCAGCAGTGGAGCAACCTCCTGGACATTTACCTGGAAATCTCCGGCAACTGCCGCAGGCAAGGTGGCGAAGTTCTACTTCGTGAGTCTCGCTGCAAATGGCAACGGCAATAAAACAGGCGACAATATCCTTATCCATGCCGACACAATGGTGTTTGCACAACCCATCAGCGGTGTGCCAGATCTTGATCGCCAGCAATTAGTCAACGTTTATCCCGCTCAGGTCAATGATATATTACATATCGATCTCAACGGCTTCGACCATGGCCAGGTGCGTATCTTTTCTTTAAGCGGCGCTCTGGTGTACACCGCACCTTTGAACAGCACCGCCAACACTATTCCAGTCGCTTCCTTCTCTAAAGGTGTTTATGTGGCACAAGTGAAAGTGGATGGAAAGACAATAGCGAAGCGGTTTGTGAGGTAGGATTTTTTAGTCCCAGGTCCCAAGCCTGTTAGTCCCAGGTCCGTAGAGTGGACCGCAAGCATGCCGGTAATTACTATGGGGCAACCCGTTTGCAGCCCACGCTACGGACCTGGGACTAACAGACCTGGGACTAACCGACTAAACTAAAAAACCGCCCTCACCTGCGCCCGCGCCACATGCACCAATCGCGCAGATGAACCCGTCCTGCGGCCTTCATAAGAGAGATTGAGTTGCATAGTTTTCGACAACTGGCGATCCAGCACGAGGCTCCACAGCCAGTTGCGGCCGTCCTGCAAGCCTTCCAGCATCGCAAAGGCGACAGGCGTATTAGCCTGGCCGGAATATTGAATATCAGCGAGGGTCATTTTTGCGCGTACTGAAGTGGCCGCCGAAAATGATCCGCCTGCTTTAGGTTTGGAAGATGGGTTCCAGGTGAGTTCGGCGTTCCAGTCTTTTTGGGTCGATTTTTCGGCTGTTTCTAAAGTGTTTTCTTTGGATTTCCAACTAAATTTCGTGACCAGCCTGAAATTCCGCACTGGATTCCAGGTAAGTTTGGGTGCGATTTCTATGCCTGGGACCCGGTAATTCCTGGCTGTAAAATTTTCTGTTTCATTCACTTTCAGGCTATTGATCAGGTCTGTTTCCAGGCTCCATTTCCGGTTCAGGTTCAGTCGGCTATGCAGGGTCTGGTCAGCCAACTGCCGGCTTTCAAACCCGGAGGTAATCAATACCCTGCTTCGATTATTACCATACGCCAGTGAGAGATCCCACTTTGGATCGGCGCGATTAATGTATAAAATATGCCGCATCGTGGAATTGACGGTGACCAAAGCGGTATCGGCAATACTGAGCTGAAACGGATTCCAGGGCGAGATACCTTCGACCCCGGAAAGCACGCGGCGGTTGATTTGAAGGGTACTTTGTGCGGCAAACCGACGCACTATTTTTTCCCAGTTGTGTTTGGGCTTCAACAGCCAAAGCCTGGGCTCTATCCGCAGGTTTTGGTTGAGTGTCACATTGTTGGTGCGCAGGTATTCCTGGGTAGCGACGGCCACCCGTACATAGGAGGCCTGGTCTTGAAACACGGCAAATTCCATTTCATCCACCTGAATAATACTGTCGCGATTGCGGTCGAACCAGGAGTATAGCCCTTCGCCGGGGTTGACATAGAGATAGTTGAATTCCACTTTTGGCGTTTGGCCGGCTCCCACTTCGTATCCGGAGGAAAAAGTAATGCCGTTTTTCAGGGCCGCGTGGTGGTAATCAATCCGGCCGAGATAAGTGCTTTGCGGAGTTTGGGTGGTGAGTTGGGTGTCTGTGATATTTAATTTTCTATAAGTAAAATTCCATTCAAAGCCGCCTGGCGACGCCTTTTTGAGGGCTTTTTGACTGCCATAATCCCATTTACCATTCAGGTTAAGATCGTTAGCCGAAGTACTTTGGGAAAAACCATTGGCCAAAGGGAAAAAATCGTTGCGCTGACTGAAATATCCACCTGCCTGGAAGGTGCGCTTTGTGCTGGGCATCTGTACATAGAAACGGCCAAGATCGTACCAGAATGCAGTGCGGTTCAGCGTGTCCGTGGACAGGTCTGTACGGGCGTTTCGCTCCCGTTCGCCGTAAGCACCTATGCGGAGCACCGGTGTTTTCTGGTGCAACAAAAACGAACGGGCCAGATCAAATTTGGGCCTGGCGAAACTAGTTTTTTCGGTATTGGTGCCGGTAGATAAACTATTGATTTCGCCTGAAAAATCCCAGCCGGCGCGTTGTATTTTCACCTTTGCAAGGTATTTTTGGCCAGTATACTGACCACTACGGGAATAGCTGCCAAATTCATATTGACTGACACCCCATTGCTTGCGCTCAACGGAAAAACCCGCTTTGACGATTTGTTCGGCGGCATTGGCAGTAACCTGCGCTGTATTCCAGTCGCGGGTAAATTCAGCAGCGCGGTAAGGATTCAACGGCGCAAAAGTTGCGGAAACGACTTCCGCATTGGCGTCGAGTGTCACCGACCAGTTTTTGGTCTTTTTAAGGCGTTGTTTAATGCGCAATAAACCGCCACCACCAATATTATCGCCATTGCCAATAGGCGAAAACCGGTTCAAATCACGCTGACTTAGCGCCGCCTCAGCGTAAACACTGGTATTTTTAAACAATTGATATTCTGCACCAACAGTGTGCAATTGTTTTTGCTCCGGGGCAATAAGGCGCACAATGGGTTCAAAATTCCCTTTGGGGCTACAGGTAGCGGCGTCGGGTGCCACCCAGCGATATACCCGGCCATTAGTACTGCCTGTCACTTGGATATAGTTACCTTGTCCACTGGGCACTTCACTAAACCGGGCGGCATAGAGTGCTGCATTTTGATCGGTGGAATACACCAGAACAGTGGCATTCCCGGCACAGGATACCGTATCCATAACTTTATATAAAACCCGGGAGGCATCAAAAACCTCCAGCGTATCGATGCCCGAAGCATAAGCATCCCGCAGATTATCGCCTGCTTGTGCCAGCCGGTACCGTTCATCGGGCGACAAGTCCTGGTTTCCGGTGGCGTTTAGCCCGTCCTGTTCGGAGTAAATGTTGAGCCATACCCGACCGCGTTTCAATGGCATTTCGGTGTGGGCAGCGACAGTGGAGCGCAGGTAATTTTGAACAGCATATTCAAACTCTACAATGATGCGGATATCCTTGGTAATCAGGCGTTTTTGCGTAAAAACAATTTCACCAAGATTATAATCAACGACATAATCGTCGGCCTGTCCCCGCTGTAATAACTGCCCATCCGCATACACTTTTTCAGTACCGGCGAGCACGATAATAAATCGCTCCCCTTCTGCCCCCTGCAGGCGATATGGACCTTGATTCCCCTCTTGTCCCTGAATGGTTTGCCGATTGAATTTCCCTTTAGAAATACCTGCACTCACCCACCCTCCCGGGTATTTTTCAGCGGCTTTTATGGCCAACTTAGCACCTTGTATGCGTTTGAAATAATTGGAAAAATAGCCGTCTGGTTTGACCATATCGATATCTCCGGCCGACAAAACCTTGTTTTTTTGTTCCAGTTCGATAAAAACGCGGTCGAATTCCTGCAGGCGTTGCGTGGTACCGTCTGGTTGTAACGGCACGGAGTTGTCAGACAAGGCCGCCCGGATAGTCATATCATTACCCAGCCGGCCTTCTAATTGAAGATTCAGGTTGGAATTAAATACCAGGTTCTGGCTGTTGCCGAAAGACAGCCCCCGGGTGTATGCGCCTGAGGAATTAAGTCCGGGAGTAGCGAAAGGATTGGAATTAGCGGGTGCATACGGCGAATAATCAAAAGCGATATCATTGTCGACACCAGCCCTTTTTATCAGCGCGGTATCTAACCTGAATACAGGTTTTGCCAGATTAACAGGCAAAGTGCGGAAAGAGAGGTAAAGGCGTTGACAGCCGCCACACCAGTTTTTTAATCCGGCGGTGTCTATATGAAGCACGGTATTTTGAAAAGAAAAAAAGCGCACCGGAATTGTTTGTCCGGTGGCACTGTCAGTAACAGCCGTAACAACCGGAAAAATCGTCAGAGAATCCAGTGATTGCGCTGGAATACGGGCGTCGATGAGCCTCGTGCGGAGATTGGAATATTGAGCAGTGGCAGCAAAAGGCAATAAACAAAGTACCATCGCTGCATACAGTAACGGTGGAAATAACTTTTTTGAATACCAGTTGCAGTGCTTCCTCATGTGACGTCTTTGGAGATGACGCCAAAACAGACAGGAAAGTTGTTTGCAGGAACTGTTATTTCCCTTCCAGAATACGGTTTACACTTAGTATATCTATCTCAAGGGCTGTGGAGATTTGCTCGGGAGACAACTGATAATTCTTGTGAAGGTTTAAAACAGCTTTTCGTTGCATCTCTTCTGATTTTCGTTGCATCTCCTGGGCCACTTCCCGTTGAGCCGCTGCTTCACCACTGCGTTTTGCGTCTATCTCAATTCTGAGATAAGTCGCTTCTGGCGTTTCTCCATTCGCTTCAATATATGCCAATCTTTCCATCATAGCATAATAGTCTATGAACTTAGGTTTTGTTCTGTTTGTCATTGTTCTAGTTTTGTTAATGTGGTCCTGGAAAATTCGATCATTGATGCTATTTTCTTCCGAATCAGGAAGTCTGACAAAGTTCAAGGCAAAATTAAGGATATTTTTGAATTGTTGCAACGCTACTCGGCGCTTCAAAAGAATAGTGATCAATTTTCTTTTCCGTTCAAACCGCTTCACTGTGTCGCCCTTGGAGTGAATTACATAAAGGTTGGCTAACAATGCCAATACCAGAGGATTATCAGATTCCAGCAGCGCGTCTTCAGATTGCTGTGCGACGCAAAATGTCTGGAAATGCAAATCAATACCTGTTCCATAATGGACCGCTGTATAGCGATTAAAAGCTTTTAAAGGAATATCGCCAACAAAAAGGGCGAGCATTGTTATTGGTGCAAACCGGTGCTTTATCGATAGGAAAACATAGTATTCAAACATCCTTTTAGGAAAGGAGTTGTCAGGATAAGCCTCTGCTTCAATATGGAATAATATAAGCCGATCTGACCCGTCTTTCAAACGCAGTTGGAAAAGTTTATCAGTGCGGCGTCTCTGGCCTTTTTCTCTGACAGACAGGCCGCGTAATTCCTGCTCCAATGATTTATATTCAACAGACCAATCCACATCACGATAGAGGTCGGGCAGGAAAAACTGGGTGGCAGGTTCAACGAAATCGAGTACTTCTTTCCAAAAAGTGTCAAAATCTGCGTCAAAGCCATGATTTGGTTTGATTTTTGACATACGGTAGTTGTTATAGCCACCGCGAAGTGGTTTTGTAATTAAGCGCGCAAACTTAATTATTTGAAAATTGTCACTTTATATGCAACCCAATCATAACAGTCTGTATTTAATACCCCTCACTCCACCTTCGAAAATCCTGTCTCCACCATCCTTTCCCCGGGTCTTCCCAACACCAAAAAGTACCTGCCTGCCGGGTGTTGAGGCATCACTATGTCCATCAGATTGCTCCCCTGCACCACCCCATAAGTTCCGCGCTGCACTTCTATACCTGCTGCATTGTACAGAAAATACCAAAGGTGGTCATCGGTCATTTTTGAGTCTATATTTACGGTAATGTGATCACGTGCGGGGTTAGGCGACAAGGCAACAAGTTTGATGGGGGACTTGTACAGATAAACACTCAATATCGGCGATAACACAGTATTGCCGTTATTCTCCCTCCAGCGAATCCGGTAAAAGCCCGTTCCGGATACAGGATTTAGATCATCAAAAGAAAATGACATCGTTTCGTTGGTCCCCGAAGCCGGAATGACCTTCAAGGTCTCAAAATCTATTCCATTAACCGACCGCTCCACCCCGAAAGTGCCCGTACCATCCACCACCGCTTCCCAGGATACCCGGACCAAATCCTCCTTCGCAACCACTTTAAAATCAAGTAATTCCAGTGCCGCTGCTCCGAATATCCGTTCTATCCAAATTGGGGAAGTCCAGATAATATCGCCATCTGACTGTGTTATTTTAAGGTAGTAATAATAAATGGCACCGACATTGATACTGTGGGTATAAGTCATTGTGGCGGCATTATTGACGGTAGTCAGCACCGTGGGCAGGTTGTTGCTGCCGGGAATACCATAAAATAATTCCATTTTGGAGACATTTTCATTGTCCGGATCGGTGATCGCAGCACTGATCGTCGGATTGCTGGTAATTTGCCCGGTAGTCCCCATATACATCCCGTTGATCGTATAATTTACTTGTGTATTCCAGTCGTCGGAAGCATAATACCGGGATGCTTTTAAGCCACTCAGTATCGCGGTTTTGGCTAATGAACTGGCTAAAACTACGGTTCTGCCCGGCAATGTCCGCCCGAAAGTGGTATTGTGATTATCGTGGTCCACCGACGGACCCAGGTGATACCCTTTGCTCAATAATGTTTTGAAATACGTTTCGTACAAAGGTGCCGGACTGTCGGTATAATTATTCGTGGTTGAAAAAGCCAAACCACTTCTTATGGCCGTACCGGTAATAGCACTATCGGCGGTGCTACTATAGGCCGAACCGTTCAGATTACCGAAATCTCCTGTTTGCGGGTGCGCCAGTGAGGCAAATGCATTCGGGTGGGCATTAACAATGCCAAATAATTGACTATAATTAGATTGTCCACAAAAAATATCGTAATTACCTGATTGCCAACCAATAAGACTGTCAATACCATATACCAGCAGGTGTCCTCCCGAACTGATAATACCATATTCCATACCATAAAGTGCCACAAAAACGCTGTCGTCGTTGGCCGTCTGTGCCTGCGAAACGCCGAGGTGATAATCGGGGAGCATCATGCCGGCACCGCTATGATTATGGTCAGAAATACCTAAAAAATCAAAATGCAGGCTGCTTTTGGCATAATTGTAATCCTGCGCAGGGGTATGGAGCAATGAAGATAAACTGTCTATATTCCCATCAGAATACCCCGAATGCGCGTGTATATTACCATAATAAAAATTGTACGGTTGGGCCTCCAGAGAACCCGACAGGAAAAAAAAGGACAAAGCGAAAAAAAAATTCCTGCACCAAAGGGGAATAAAAAAATTCATAGTATTCAAAATGTACAAAGTGAAGCGGGAGACGAGGCTCAAGGGATAGGGCAAAAGTAGATAAAATTAGTTAAACGGCACCATTTACTGGCCATGTCCAGCACACCACCAGCCTTTTTATTAAAGTTGCAAATGGCCAAAAAGGCTCCCCAGTACCCCCCTCAAACCTGCACCAAATTAAACACCGAACAAGCAAATATTCCCGCCGTTTCTGTGCGCAACCGGGCTGCTCCCAAAGTAATCGGCACACACCCATTCTCCTGGGCCAATGTAATTTCCTCTGGTGAAAAATCACCTTCCGGGCCGATGAAGATAACCGTATCGCGGCCTGGTTGAAGCACTGTTTTCAGGTGCGGCATCTCTGATTCGGGCGGGCACCAACCGATAAAACGCTGGGCAACATCTGGGGTCGTAACCACCTTTTTAAATGGCGTCATCGGATTTAACACGGGAAGCCAGGTGCGCAGGCATTGTTTCATGGCTGATACGACTATTTTCTCCAGGCGGTCTTGTCGGACCACTGTGCGTTCACTGTGCCGGCATAGTAGTGGCGTAATGGTGTCCACGCCGATCTCCACCGCTTTCTCTAATAGCCATTCAAAACGCTCGATGTTTTTCGTGGGAGCCACGGCTAAGTGCAATTTGGCGGAAGACGGTGGCGTATATTTTTCCGTGTTAACACGGGCAATCGCACCTTTTTTGGTGATTTCTGCAATGGTGGCCGCAAAATACCGGCCCTTCCCATCCGTCAGGTCAATGGGGTCGCCCGCTTTACGCCGCAATACAGTGGTCAGGTGTCTGGTTTCTTCCTCTTCAATATAAGCGAAACCAGCCTCAATACGAGTCGTATAGAAAAGTATATTCATGTTTGAAAAAATGTCCGCCAAAAATTATTGGGCAGGCAAACGCAAATTTATATCTTTTGCGATACTTCGTGTTCAGAAGGTTATGAATATCGTTTAAAACGGTAATTCAATGTGATAAAACGCAGGTAATCCATGTTGTACCCGTAATTACTGTACCAAGATGGCGACTGTCCGATAATTTGATTATTAGTATCTTTCACCGCTGTCTTTCGATGGACAAGGGAATAAGAAACTACAAACGCTGATTCTGCTGTAATACTGATTCGATCAGTAATATGGTATTTCACGCCAATAAAAGCACTGCCATAAGCACTGAAAGAAAGTGTCTTTGTGAGAATAGGAACAGATTGGCTGCCCGATAATGCACCAGTTACAGGATTGTACAGGTAGATATTGACATAACCATTGTTGCGGTTAAATCCAGATCCCAGGCCGGCATCCCAACCATAAAAAAAGTTAAACCGGTTACTGAAATTATTCCGTTCCCTGCCGATAGTTGCCCAAAAGTGATTATCCGAATGTGCCGGATTAGTATTCACATATTGAAGCGTTGGAGTGATGATACTGTCGCGGTATCCTGTGAATGTATTCCCGTTCAGTCCAGCCTGTATCCGCCAATAGTTGGAGTAAGAAACCGGAATCAGTTTGCCGCGATCATCTCTGATTTTCCAAACCAATTGACCGCCAGGTCCGTAAGAAAATAACCCTTGAATGTCAATACCCAGCTCCTGTTTGTATTTTCTATTGTTAAAAGGTACAGAATCCTTCGGAATTAAGGTCTTGATTTTTGTTTGGGCAAAAACACTGCTGCTGCACAGGATAGTGCAGGTAATGATTGTAAATAGAAATCGCATAGTTGAAATTGAAAGATGGATAATACTTTTAGAACTGCTGCTTGCTCACTTCTGCTGCCTCGCCCGGAAAGTATATCTGAATCTTAACCAGACTTTAACTTAAGCAGAAACCCTCGTCGGCAATGTCAAAATAAAACTACTCCCTTTACCTGTTTCACTTTTTACATCAATCAGGCCTTTATGAGCAGTAATAATCTCTTTGACATAACTTAATCCCAGTCCGAACCCCTTTACATCATGGATATTGCCGGTAGATACCCGGTAAAATTTATCAAAAATGTTTTTCCGGGCTTCCTTGCTGATGCCAACGCCTCTGTCGCTCACTGTAATTTCCACGCCCATCGGCACATTGCGGGTTGAAATGGTCACCTGCGGCTTCTCCGGACTGTATTTATTCGCATTATCGAGCAAATTGTGAATCACACTGGTAATATGCGTAGCATCGCCTTCAATGATGGGGCGTTCGGCATCGAGACGGGCAGTAAGGGTACCTTCCCGTTTTTCTATTTGCAGACTGAAATTCGCAATCACCTGCTGAATAAGATCGTGAATATTCAGTTCTTCGAGATTAATCTGTACGTCTTTCTTATCAATCAGGGCCATTTGGAGCACCCGCTCCACCTGGGAGTTCATCCGCCGGTTTTCCTGCCTGATGATATCTACAAACCGTTTAATTTTATCAGGAGCACCGATAATGGTCGGACTGGTAATACTGTCGGCAGCTAAAGAAATAGTAGCGATAGGCGTTTTGAATTCATGGGTCATATTATTGATAAAATCCGTTTTCATTTCCGACAATTGTTTCTGTCGATAAATGATCCGGATGGTATACAGGAAACAGATCAGAATAATGCCTGAAAACAATACAGATAACAATAAAGTGGGAATAACCGAACCCAATACCAACCGTGTCCGATTAGGGAAATACAGTGACAGGTAACCCGGGGATTCAATATCCTGCTGAAAAAGCGCCACCCGGTATTTGGAATTGAATAAGGAGGCAGCGTTGCCCTGTGTCACCTGAGGGCTATTGTCTTCCACCACAAAATAACCATTGACAATCACAAAACTATTGCGAGTTTTGGAATAGATACCAAACTGCCTTGCCGAATGAATCCCCTGATTATCAAACTCTTCCTGCAGCCAATTCGACAATAAATCGAGTGGTATACGTTCAGATAACGGTTTGGAATCGACCAATTGGCTGACTTTCATATATTCCCACATGGTCACATTGTCTTCAAAACTTTGTGGGCCGATAGCGGAGGAATCTTTTTCGACCTGCCGCAAGGCGTAGCCGTTTTCTAAATAGCGCGCCGCCTCCCGGATTTTTCCGGCCGATCGTGTTTTATTCAGGGCTTCCAGCACAGCAGAGGTTTCATAATACTGTAATTTATCTGCCACATTATTCATGGCACTAAATACGGTTTTATCAAACTGCTCCTCATTCAGCCGGATATTCCAACCAATCCAATAAATCTGCAGGGAGATTACCCCTATCAGGGCGGAGGTCATCAGACCGATTATCCATCTTATTCGTTTTGCGTTCATAATTTAGTGGACAAATGTAGTGGAAGCCCTGTTCGGAAAAGGCATCTTAACCCTATTTAACGTCCATTTTCAATTTTCATAAAGTATTTCCCCGCCCACAATGGTTTTCAAGACCTTGGCAGTTTTGATCTTTTCCGGCACACAATGTAAAAGATCGGTATCAAAAACAGCAATATCGGCCAGCATGCCAGGCTTTAACACCCCTTTTTTATTTTCTTCAAAAGCAGCATAAGCATTCCACAAGGTATAAGAATACAAGGATTCTGCTCTGCTCATACATTGTTCCGGAAAAAAAGCAGGCTGCCCGGGGGCATAAACACGGGTTACGGCCGCGTAAATACTGGGCAAAGGATTGACATCTTCCACTGGTGTATCAGTGCCATTAGCTAATCTGGCACCACTGTCGAGCAGGTTGCGCCAGGCATAAGCGCCTGTACGCGCCCGCTCCACACCGAGGCGTTTCACCACAAAAGAGGCATCGCTGGTACAATGGACAGCCTGCATGGAAGCGATAACCCCCAATTTTTTGAACCTTGGTTGATCGGCAAGGTCAATATGTTGCGCGTGTTCCACCCGCCATCGCCAGCCATTTCTGGAGCCTGCTTTTTCAAAAACATTCAGCACCTCCCTGTTTCCCCGGTCGCCAATGGCATGCACACAAAACTGTAATCCCTGTTCGCGGCAAGCCGCTGCGAGAGCCGCAATAGTATCTATCGGCGTCGTATTCTGGCCATAAGAATCTGGTTCGTCTGCGTAGGAAGCGAGTAGCCATGCACCATAAGAACCTAATGCGCCATCAAAATACGCTTTTACCGCCCGCACGGTGAAGTGGTCATCGCCAATACCGATTTTGGGATAGTTTTTAATCTTTCCAATATCCGACATTTTGGGCTGTGCGATCATAGCCCACAACCTGACCGGCATTTTTTGACCTTCCGCCAGCCGTTCATATTGACTTAATTCCCACCAATCGCTGCCAGCATCTTCGAAGGAGGTGATGCCGCGTTTAAGACATTCCTGGGAAGCGAGATTTACAATCGTATCAAATTCGGCAAGGCGCTCCGCTTCAGACCGCGTATTTTTCCAGTTAACAAAAGGAATATCAATGAGATTCATGGCATTCTCCTCAAAAACACCAATTGCCCGTCCCCCTGCATCCCGAACAATACGACCACCCACCGGATCGGGTGTCTCCGTAGAGATACCCGCTATTTCCATCGCTTTGGCATTGGCGATCAAAGCGTGACCACTTGCATGATAGAGCACCACTGGATTGTTGGGAGAAACAGCACTCAGGGCATCGTGGTAAGGATAGCCGTTGACTGTTCGTCCAGCACTTTCAGACCATTTTTCCTGGTGCCATCCGCGGCCTTCTATCCAGGTGCCCGGTAAAGCTGCCGCTGCTTTTGTTGCTGTCATGGCTATAATCTGTTGCCACGAACTGGTATGCAAAAGATTTAAGGTACGAAGGCTTTGCCCCAATGCAGAAAAATGGCCATGCCCTTCTATCAATCCAGGCGTTGCAAAAGCACCTTTTAAATCAACCACTTGCGTAGATTTTCCTACAAATGCTTTTACACCTGCATCGTCGCCGACGTAAACAATTTTGGAATGGTCCATGGCCACCGCCGAAGCCACAGGCTGCAATGAATCAGCTGTAAAAAAATTACCGTTCATCAAAACGAGGGTGGCAGGTGGAATCTGATGAGAGCAACCGGGCAGCAGCCAAATGAGCGTAATAAAAACCGTGAAATAGCGCATAAGTATCGATGGAAAATAAGAGCGCAAACATACGTTAAAATGCGCAAGAAAGGGCTCCGTCCCCTACTTCCCTGAATTGCCAATCACATCCCGCGCAAATAATATTTTATTTTTCCAGTAAGTAGAAGTACTGACATTTTCGATAATCACGCCCCGCGAAGTGGTACTATGAATAACCGTGATGCCATTTTTGCCGCGTTCGACCACCAGTGCCACATGGGAAACGGTTTTACCATCCTGTGCAAAAAAAACCAGATCTCCGGGCAGCACCCGATCCAATGCCACCGCTCTCCCTTCTTTACTTTGCATGGACGAAGCCGGAGATACTTTTACATCGTGCCGGGCCAGCACATACGAGGTGAATCCGGAGCAATCAAAACCCGTTTTGGGATCGCGGCCAGCATATTTATAGTTGCTCCCAACGAACTGTTCGGCATCGTCCACCACGCCGTACCGGAACCGAATACCAGCGGAAGAAGCTCCAGCGGGTACTTTTCTGGTGGATGATTTGGGCGGTTTGACAGGCGTTTTTTCTGGTTTAAAAATAGAACAGCCCGTTATGGCAAACAGACTGATCAGGACAAAAACGAAACGAGTTAAAGCGGTTGACATGATATAAAACAGTTGAAAAGAAGGGCAAAGTTACTAACTTCCTTAAAAACGGACGATCGCACATAAAATTCCTTAATGGAGTATTAAAGACCTGGCAAATTAAGTTATTGATTGTTAAAATTTTAGAAATAACAAAAAAGACATTGGTCTATGAATTGGTACAAATGATCGCAATTTTTACCCTTTACTAACGCTGTTCTCCTTCAACTTTTGATCCTTTCTTTTTATACTGTAAGCCAGTCTAATATACCACCTGGCACTGTCATGACCTATGGTTAATTGCTGATGTTGATAATTTTTTGCGACTTCTTAGCACCTTACCTGTTAAAACATTTTGTCTTTAAATGTAATTACCGTTCCTTTGCCAAAAAAAACCGTTTGTTTTAAACAATGCGCCGAAAAAAACAAAACGCACCAATATCCTCCTGCCCAAAGCTGATCCTCCGGCTACCTTGGGCGAAGCCCATATTTCTTACCATCATACTCAAACTCAACACCCTGACCCAGAATTTGCTGCGCGAATTCAAGCATTGATATCCATACCAAACTCAGTGACTCTACTGTGTGAGCTGGATTTGTTGTAATTTCAGATTCGACTGGCAATGCTTTCTCTACGAACTTGTCGAGCATCGAGTACGAAAGGTCGCCAGGTAAGGCCCGAACTTGGCAATAGCGCATTATGGCATCCATTAGTTCCTTCTTATTTGATGGTCGACCATGCGTCGCTCTCCAGTAAAGAGTTCTGGACCACCCGTGAACTGGTGGACCGGGGATGGACTTTAAAACAACTGGATACTTACGTCACAGAGGGGCGTTTAGCACGAATAAATGCCGGTGGTTCCGCAGGCTTCAAATACCCCAGTATCCAACTCTTAAAAATAATCAATCATAGCTATGACAGTTCACATACTTCATCTGCCCAAATTCCCGGAAGGAAGTAAGGCAAACCCAGACTGCATTAGTAGTCTTGTTATTGATCCGATCGAAATAGATTCGGCATCACATCTTATCATTGACACCGGTGATCTTACCGAAGCCCGAAAATGGGCCAAACGATTCATTCAACAGAATCAGATGGACCCTGACATGGTGACCTTGTCAAAAGGCAAATTCAGTAAAAGTGAAATCGGGGTACCTCTTTTACCTTTTCCTTCGGTTTTTGAACCCCATGTACAGGTATATTATATGCCTCGCAAAACGCTGAAACAGCGGATTGTCGATATTTTTTGATTACTGAGCGACCAGTACCCCTGACCGGAGAATTGGTCGCTTAATGTTTATGGCAAAGAGAAAGGCTGAAACAGAAAAATGGAGATAAAAATATGCTCCTCAAAAAAACAAGTGTTATTTACCGACCATTGTATTATTTATAGTACTAATAATCGTATATTTGCTACGAGACTTCAAATGGCAGAATTTTTAAAGTACTATAAATAACATTTATCTTGAACAAGACGCGAAAGCGTAACCATAGCCGGACCGCATTTTATGACTATTGCGGTCCGGTCTTTTACATTTCATAGCAGTATTTCCTTAAATTTTATGTCATATCAAATCGTCCTGTACAAACCTGTCCCTGTTGACCAGTATCGGGTACTGAATGGCCATCTTCGTTACGAGATGGAGAAATATGAAGAATTGACCCGCCGGAATTGCGGGATTAAAAACGGCGGACTGCGACTCATTAATCACTCCACAGATCAATTCATTGAGTATGTGCTGGAATTGGCCTGGACCTTCCTGGATGAGTTAAAGAAGAGCAATCCTGCCAGGTATCAGCGTATATTATCCGGCGAAGAAGGCGATGCCATTCCTGTCGGCATTTGCCTGTCTTATTTCGTAAAAACCAGGATGTTTTCAGAGCCCAAAAGGCTGCAATTTGATATCGGAAAAGATATTCCGCGCAGGGCAAATGGAATGCCGGTAGAATTGGACAACGCTTTCAGGACTATCCGGGATATCAGATACAAGATCAC
>JBILHQ010000050.1:0-28533 GCA_044350415.1 Saprospiraceae bacterium
TTATTCAGGTCGCTAAGCATTATATTGTGAATACCCGTTTCATTGAATACTTTACACCAGGCGACAGTAGTATTAAATTTAAAAATGGTATGAGTATTATTACATCAAGAAGGGGCGGACAAAGTTTAATGGCATTTTTCCGTTCAATGTTTAAATAATTATTGCTGGTTGGGGGAAAAACCATCTTTCACCTTGTCCGGAGTTTTGCTATGCTAATCAATCTTTAACAACCGGGCAATATTCACCCATACACCAGGCATGACTTCTATATCGCTGTCCCATTTGGCAAACGCCCATTGTTCAGCAGCAGTAGCTTGAATTATCGTCTTGCTTTTGGTGAAAGTCCAAATGACTTTTTCTGTTCCAAAGGCATTTCAATATTGACATCAATTTCAAGGACAATTTTAGGCGGCATGTCGATATATTTCAATGTGATTTTATCAGGGGTAAACACTTGTCTGTCGGAGATGGCAATACCTCTACACCAAATAAACTGCCATCTCCGCCACGCCCCTGATCCGCACGTCAATATTGTCTTTCAACGTGGTGTATAAGGAAAGGCCTACATAATCAGCCTTGATTGGGAATGATTTGTGTTTCCGGTCGACCAATACCGCAACCTCGACTTTTTTAGGCACCACTTTGAGGAGTGGCTGAACGGCATAAAAAATAGTTCGCCCGGTATTCGCGACATCGTCGACAATAATGATGTTTTTACCGCGCAATTCGGACTCCTGCAATTCGACGTAAGGTTCATATTCGACCGGGTTGGCGGGGTTGAGTTTGATCCTCGTAATGGTCGCTTTCATATCCTGCGGCAGCCATGGCAGTATTTCCTTCAACAGAAGTTCTGCAAATCCGTAACCATTATTATTCAGGCCGGCCAGGATGATTTCAGGCTCCCCGAAATTCCGTTCGATAATCTCAATCGCTAATCTTTTTATTTTTTGGCGAATCTGCCGGTCATCGAGAATTTGCATGGAATAGTGTAGAATTTATCTAAAATAATGTTGTTGCGAACTGCGCTGCAAAAATCTATGCTTTTGCTGTACTTTGCACCCGAAATCTGATTTTTTTTATGATTCAATCTGTTTTATTTATCGGAATAGCCGCCATTGCGGTTTGGTTTGCGGGGCGCGGATTCGGTCGCGTGCGCAGAAATATCCTTCTGGGAAAGGATGAAACCATCCATGACCACAAGGCTGAGCGTTGGAAAAACATGTTTATGGTGGCTTTTGGCCAGCAAAAGATGTTTCAGAACTGGATTCCGGCAGTGTTGCACTTTTTCATTTATGCAGCCTTTGTGATTACACAAGTGGAATTGCTCGAAATTTTTGTAGATGGCATTTTTGGGACACACCGGTTCTTCGCGCCTGCTTTGGGCGGATTGTATACTTTTATTATCAGCTTTATCGAAATATTATCGGTGCTGGCGTTTTTGGCCACCATTGCTTTTTTAATGCGGCGAAATATCCTGCGGGTCGCCCGTTTCCAAAAACCCGAACTTAAAGGTTTTCCTTCCAGGGATGCGAACCTTATTTTATTGGGGGAAATCATCCTGATCATAGGTGTTTTTTGCATGAATGGCGGCGATAAAGTGCTGCAGACCAGAGGACTGGAGCATTATCATACCACCGGAGCATTTGCGGTGAGCAGCTGGCTTGGTCCTGCTCTGTTCGGCGATCTTGGCAATACCGCCTTAATGGTAGTGGAGCGTTTTGGATGGTGGTTGCACTTTGGCACCGTTATCGGCTTTTTATGCTACCTGCCTTATTCCAAACACCTGCATATCCTGCTGGCCTTCCCCAATACCTGGTATGCGCGCCTCACGCCCAACGGAAAAATGGAGAACATGCCGGAGGTGCAAAAAGAAGTGCGCATTATGTTGGGGCTCGAACAGCCCGACCCGAATATGCCGGCGGAACTGCCGGAATTTGGCGCCAATGATATTTTCTCATTGTCCTGGAAAAACCTGCTCGACGCCTATTCCTGTACCGAATGCGGCCGTTGCACTGCTGCCTGCCCGGCTAATCAAACCGGCAAACTGCTCTCCCCACGTAAAGTCATGATGGATGTGCGCGACCGAATGGAAGAAATCGGTGCTAATCTCGATAGCGGCAAAATGGAAAAATCGGGTTATGGCGATGGCAAATCGCTGTTCAATCTCATCACTCCGGAGGAATTACACGCCTGCACCACCTGCAATGCCTGCGTACAAGCCTGTCCGGTCATGATCAACCCGTTGGATATTATCCTCAAAATGCGCCGCCACGAAATCCTCACCCAATCAGCCGGCCCCGCCGAATGGCTCCCGATGTTCAATGCTATTGAAAACAATGGCGCTGCGTGGGCCATGAGCGAGCTGCGGGATGCGTGGAACCACTGATTGATTTACGATTAATTCGATTTTCGATTAATGCCTTTATCCTCGCCTTATCACTTGTTGCTGGGTTTGGTGTTTTTGTTGCCTGCCTTGTGGTTTTTTCACTCCGGAAAAACAAAAACTGCCTTTCACTTCTTACTTGCTGGTGCTTTTGTGCTGCGGCTGGTGATGATTTGCCTTGATCCGTATTTACATGAATGGGATGAGCAGTACCATGCTGTTGTTGCCAAAAGTATGATGACACATCCATTCCGGCCATCCATGCGGAAGGCTGCACTTTTGCCTTATACCATGACCGACTGGTGTTGCAGTTATATTTGGTTGCACAAACAGCCGCTGTTTATGTGGCAGATGGCACTTTCCATGAAAGTTTTTGGAGTAAATACCGTGGCGTTGCGATTGCCGAATGTATTGTTGGGAACGGCTGTATTGTGGCCTGTTTTTCGGATTGCTCAAATATGGACACAACAAACCCGCGTCGCTTTTATTGCAGCCTTTTTTTACACCTTATCTTTTCAGGTGCTCGAACTTACAAGTGGCCGGTTGATGCTGGACCACAATGACATCATGTTTGGCTATTATATCACTGGAAGTATTTGGGCATTTTGCGAGTATACAGAAAGACCGGGATGGAAATGGGCTGTTATAATTGGCATTTTAGCAGGTGGCGCTATCCTGATTAAGTGGCTTACCGGATTATTGGTATTTGGCGGATGGGGATTGTATCTCTTGATAAGCCGGGAAGAGCGGAAACAAATATTACATTATTGGCACGGATTAACTGCAATATTGGTTTGTATTGTCGTGTTTTTGCCTTGGCAAATTTATATCCAACATACATTTCCAGCAGAGAGCGCTACTGCTTATGCCTATTTCAGAGAACATATTTTTGACGACCTTGGCCATCCCGGGAACGGTTGGTTTTACCTGAAAGATATGGATACCGCCTTTGGGATCGTACTAATCCCTTTCCTTGCGGGTGGACTTTGGAGTATTCGGAGGAATCCCATCAACAAGCGCTTGAGTATTGCTATGTTATCAATGTTGGCTGTGGTGTATTTGTTCTTTTCCCTGATCGTTGCGACCAAGATGCCTGGATTTATGTTTCCTGTTGCGGCTATAGGATTTATCCTGATGGCTATTGGATGTAATAATTTTCTGCTTTGGCTAAACCAATATACACAACCTATATTCGCAACGGTGGTCCTGGGTATTTTGGGTATACTCAGTATGCAGGCTGAGCGCATTGTTCAGTTCCGAAGCTCCAACAACACTGGCCGGAATATCCTGCTGGCGAACACGCATATTTACCAGCAAATCCCCAATATTATTGGGCCGAATGTGGTTGTTTTTAATTGTAAAGCCATGCAGGACCCGGCAGTTCGTTTCTGGACACCGAACAATGCATATCAATTATTTCCTGAATCGGAGGTAATGGATAGTTTATTGCACAATGGATATAAAGTCGCAGCATTTGTAAGTCACCACAACCAGAATTTACCAGAATTTTGGGATAAGGATCCAAGAGTAAAGAAACTGGAGTGGGTGCTGCAGTAGCGTTCATGCGTTATCAGTTGATTAATTACCAGTCGTAGCGTGAGCTTTAAGCATGCTGTTTGTGATAGAAACAGTATGCTTAAAGCTCACGCTACGACTGGTAATTAATCAACTGATAACTGATCATCTACTTCACAATTACAAACTGAGTAGCCTCCCTTTGTACGCCATTTTCCACCACACAGGAATAAACGCCCGGAGCAAGTGTACTCACATCCATTTGAGCCTGCACAGTCGTATTATCAACATACTGCCGACTCACTTCCCGGCCGTTTTGGTCTAGGATGCGAAGGGTAACCGCAACAAAAGGATTCGCCAATTGCCAATGCGCATTCAACAACCCAGTAGTAGGATTTGGTGATAATGCCAGGGAAAGTCCAGGTATCGTATTAACTGGTGTGCTCAACGAAGTGCGTTCGCCATCGCCTAGCACTACTGCTTTTGCCCCAATATAGTTGTCGGTTTTCAAATCGCCCGACCAAATACCGCAACCGCCGCCCGGCAGGATTTTGGCTAAAAATGTACTTCCTGCAAAAGCATGGAAACCTGGCTGCAACCGCACTGATTTACCTGCATAGGCGCGGGCATGCGCAGGCGCCGTGACATTTACCGGTAGCGGACCAAAAACTGCATTGCGACGGGCAGAAAAGGTGCGATCGCTATTAATATTTACGCCTGACACTGTGATATCTTCATCGGCAGAACCATTGCCGCTGAACCACAACGTAAAACGTTGCGGGCCATCGGTTACCGTAGCCGGAGCAATTACCCGAATGGTATAAACACCTGCGGTTGGGTGAAGAATGAGCACCTGTTCTACGTTATCGCGATTATTATCGCCAGGGAATGCCGCATTAGTGGGATTGGCTGGATCGAGTACCCAGGGCATCGCAGTGGTGCCACCGCCATCTACCCGCAAGTCGAGGTTATTGACCAGGTAGTTGGCCCCACCAGGATTAATTGTACCATTATTGGTAGCGGATGACTGGACATCGGTCCAACTTAGCGTCACTTTTATGGGGGAGGAGCCATCACTGTAGACATCATGGGTAAAGACATCGCCATCACCTACACTTCCTTCCACGTATTGCTGGCAACCGTCATAACCTTCGATGGTGATGAGTTGCGCTGCATCGGCAATATTTACCATCCCCCAACCGAAGCTGTAATCGGGACCAATGGCACCGCCACATTCGTCCGCCATTTCAATTAGCAGCCCTTTTAGCGTAGCCGAACGCGGAGCGCCGCCAATAATATTGCCCCAGTGTTCCAGTAACAAACCTGAACCGCCAGCAGCGGAAGGAGTCGACATGGATGTACCGCTTTTTATGCCGTAATCACTGTCACTCATCTCCTCCGAAGAATACAGACTAACGCCATCGGCTACTATATCCGGCTTAATCCGCCCGTCATCGGTAGGCCCCCAGCCGGAGAAAGAAGACATGGTGACACCCGCCGGACTAGAATAACCACCAGCGATACCGTTGATAGCGCCTACGGTGACGATGTTCTTGGCGGTACCGTAAGTTGGAATACAATCGAAGCCCAGCAAGCCGCCATCTGCCAAAGCGCCCATTGGATTGGTGCCAGGGCCATCGCCCCGGTCATTGCCCGATGATTTAAAAATGGTTAAAAATGGATTATTAAAGGCTACTTCGTCCCAAGCCTGCGCACTATTATTGTACGCACCAAATTTCCAATCTTCCTTGTCGCCAGCACTGCCGTTCCAATCCCACACCATAGTTGTATTATTAAAAGTCCAGCCTGATGTGGAGCCATAGGAGTGATTAGAAATGCGGATGGGTGTTGCCGCTTTGGCGGCAGCGTCCATTTCAGCCACATCATTAGTGATATCATAACTGATCAGGTCAGCACCCGAGGAGAAGCCCGCTGCATTGGGGTCTACCCCTGCGGCGATCATTGTACCTGCTACGTGTGTGCCGTGGCTGGAGAAACCACCACCATCCATCAGCGTAACCCTGCCGCCGAATTCATCATGGGTGTTCCTAACGGAGGCACTGCTATTTTGGAATGCTTCCCACAGACCAAGCGTTTGCCCGGCACCCGTCAGAGCCAGCCCCTGCCCGCCACCTGCTTTTACATTATTGGCGCTGATAGTTTGCACCGAAACGAGGTTATCAGGCGCATCATAAACAGGTTCACCTGAGGGCGTAATTTCCCGCAATGCATAGGTTTGTTCTCCTTTCTGAAGTAGCATTGGAATATTCAAGGCCAATGCGCGGCTTTGAAGGTTGCGTTGTTGTTGGGCCATTTTTTCCATAAACAATGCAGAACGCTGGGCAAGTCGGGCATTTTCCAGCGAATCTGTTGCGTTTTTGGCCTGCTGCGCCAACAGCGCACCTTGCAACCCAAACAGCCCAACCCCTGTAAGGAGTATTAATTTAGATAATATATTTTTCATAATCTGGATAATTGGAGGTGAAAGAAATAGGTTACTGGGTTACTGGGTTTCGGGGTTACTGGTTTCTGGGTTACTGGTGCAGCAATATGCCACGATTGCAAGTTGTTGTCGCCACCAGAAACCCCGAAACCATAAACCCATAAACTTTTTTTAGTTACCTGCTTTCAATGCATCGATTTGTTTTTGCTGATCGATCATCAGGAGCGTCAGTTCTTCGATTTTTTGCAGCAATAATCTGTTCATTTCACCTAATTCGATACCACCCTTTGCTTTCACCTCCTCTGCTGAGGGAATGCCTGGCAAATGCTTGTTGGCCTCAATAAAAGAGGCTGTTTCGCAGAGGTTGGGCAATTGGTAATCAGTTGCAAAAACATAATCGGGCCAATCTGCCCTTAATGCGACAAATACTTCATCGGAAATAATTTTGCCTTCCACGCTCAATGCATAACCTGTTGCAAATGAAGGGGTTGGGCTTACTGTAGAGATAGCCACTGCGCCGCGCAGTACGCTTGAACCACTTACATCAAAACCGTTATTCACCGTTACGCCGTTATTGGCTGTAAGATGACCGTTAGCAGTGGCGGTGTTATTGGCGGTAAATGCACCTCCCACTGTTGCTGTACTATTAGCATTAAATACACCAGCGACAGTAGCCGTACCGTTCATGGAAGTCGCGCCGGCAACACTGGCATCGGCACTAAAAGACGCATTTCCGCGGGCATGAAAAGTACCGTTTACATCCATTCTGGCGGCTGGCGTAGCGGTGTTAATACCGACCATATTGCCGTCATCGAAGATCTGGCTATCGCCGAGTTTACTCGGTGATGTGAACTTGGATACGAAATTAGGCGTGCCGTTAATATCTTCACTTGTCAGCAACTTATACCATGGACCAGCCCATGAAGCAGCGTTTGCGACGCCCCGACGGTTATAAATACCATCGGTGTTAAAAAACAACTGGTGATCTGTTTCTGAGGGATTGTTAGTGCTTGGAGCAAGGGTGAGTAAACCACCGCGACCGGAAGGGTTCAAGTCAGGAGCACCGAGTGTTGCACTGGGTTTGTATTCGAAATACGATTCGTTAATGTACGTATTCGGGGCATCGTTGCCAGGATTATTATCCATGTGAATACGGCCATAAAAATTACCACTGGTGTGGGTGTTGCCCACCACATGAAGGTGGTACTGCGGGTCCATAGTACCGATGCCCACCAACCCGGAAGAAGTGATAACCATACGATTGTGATTAACCGGTGCGCCTGTACGGAAAACGAGGTTAGCGGGCAGGTAACCAGGAGAAACAGGACCGGTAATAAAGGAGCGGATAGCAGCGCCTGTACGGATATTTTTATTCGCGGTAAGTCCTTTGAACAAAATATTGCCCAGGGTATCCGTAGATTCAACTGGGATTGCGCCTCCTTCGGCACTGTTGTGGCGGTAAAGAATCAGTTCAGGTTTGATTCCGCTGCTGGCTTGAGCAGTGAGGTTTTGTGCCACAAAAGACAATAATACAAAAGCAAAAATGCTGCAAATAAACGTTTTTCTCATTGGTGAAATGATTTAATGGTAAAAAAAAGGTTGGGCAAAACATCCCAACTGGCATTAATGGCGTCCCACCCAATACTGTGAATTTAATTTTGAAAAAAATTTTAACAACTACTACATTTACGTAGCTAAAACGCAATTCTTTTTGATATGAAACAACTTTTACTTTTTGCCTTTCTTTGTAAAGGACTCCACCTGACCGCCCAACGTGATTATAAAATAAGGCAATCTTTTCTGACACCAGCAATATTGTGCATATTTTTATTTGGCAGTATCATATCTCCGGCACAACGCGCCTATCATATTTCCAGGATAAGCACATCCCCAGTTATAGACGGCATCGCCAATGACTCCATTTGGCAACAAATACCTATCGCTGAGGGCTTTACCACTACCCTGCCCCAATTCGGTCAAACACCACAATTTGCCACCGCAGTCAAAATGGCTTACGATAACCGGGGAATTTATATCACAGCCTATTGCCAAAGCGGAAAAGTGCGCCATGAAGGCAGTCTGAGGGACGACACCGGCACCGGCGATTATTTCTCTGTGGGCTTCGACACCTGGAACGACGATCAAAATGCTTTTGTATTCGCCGTCACTGCGGGTGGCCAGATCATCGACCAGCGCAGCAGCAGTACCCAAACGGAAAATAGCTATGAAGCTCCCTGGAAAGCGCGTACCCGTCGGCATGCCGATGGCTGGACCGTGGAAATGTGGATTCCCTTTACCGCCTTGCGTTTCCCCACCAAAGGAACGCAAGACTGGGGTTTGCAGTTTACCCGATTCGACCGGCATTCGGGCGAGTTATCGACCTGGAATCCGCAAGATCCTGCGATTAAAGATATGGTGTGGCAATATGGTCAACTGCAAGGTTTAACCACGCCAGACCGAAAAGTCCGTTTGGGCCTGACTGTTCTTCGGCACACCAAAGTTTTTGCTGACTATACCTCCGTGCCTCCACCAACCTTTAGTTCCGCAGATGATTATTTTGATTTTAATCTTGGACTCGATGGCCGGATAGGTTTTAACTCGGCGAGTACGCTGGATTTCAGTATTTTACCTGTGGTGAATTTTATTGACTATGGCCTCTCTTACTACGATAGCAATAGCACCCTAAAAACTATTTTAAATAACCCTGTAAAAGCTACTTTACCTGCTCCCCGTCTATTTTCCAGTGAGGAATCCGGGATTGCAGCAAAAATACCTTCTTATTGGCAAAGCCCAACGATAGATGCAACTGAACTGAAAGCAAGCTTTATGCCTCCACCGAACCACTACTATTCCTTCAGATATGATTCACGGATACTCCAAAGTGCGCGGTTTACCATGCGTACCCGTTCCAATTGGGGAATTGCAGTTTCTAATGCCATTTTTAACCGGCCTAAGTTTGACCATTATGTAGTCACTGGAGATATTTTCACCAATTTAGGTATGGAAAAGTACCCAACGCAACCGGTATACAACCATATTGCCATCGAAAAATCATTCCGGAATAATAGCTGGATTCAGGCTTCTACCGGCAATTTTATCGTGGGTAAGGGGCTGAATACCAATAACTCCGCAATAGGCGGCCAATGGCGCGACGCCAAAAATCTGTTGGAAGCAAGGGGCAATGTTGTCCTGTATACGCAATTTGTGGAAGCAGGGTCGCCTTATTCCCGGGCAGAAGGCCAGGCGCATATCGGAAAGGTGAATGGCCAATATCTATGGCATCTGGATTATCAAAGCCCCCGGAACGGGACTTTTGGTTTTTTGGATTACCCATCGGGGTTCAGGCCGTTTTTTGATTTTGCGCACCAATTAAATGCCTCCGGTACAAAACAAAACTTTAAACCTACCCTTTCTTTTTTCAAAAATACAAGGCAAACCATCAGTGCGGCACTGGCATTGGGGGGAAGCAACTATCCCGGCGACCGGCAACAGGTGGCATGGACTTTCACCGGACTGGACCAATCATTCCGCTCCCTTTCGGCGACCATTTCCATCCGCCCAAAAATCAGTTATGAAACGTTGGATTTTTCCACCCTCCAATTGCGGGGCAGACGGTCACTCCCATTCAGTTTGTCCATTGCCGGATCGACGGACACCCGAAAAAAGAGTATACTGCGGTACGGTGCAGGATTATACTGGCGGCCGTTGAACTGGCAAATCAGCCCGGCGATTACTTGTTCGCCTGCATGGGTATTGGGAAAATACTGGGTGATCAACTTCAATAATACTTTTTACCTCCCCACAAAAGGCAACCGTGTTCCTTTTGTTATTTCTGAGAAATACCTGTTTGAGCGTTCCTCCAATTGGGGCAGCGACAATCAGTTAGCGTTTAATTTTAACCCCAGCAAAAAATGGTCTTACGCATTACAGTTTTATCTTTCAACAGACATCCTTTACCATCGGAAGGCTTATGAGATACTGCTCAACGGCGAAAAGGTGCCTGTCAATGAGCCGCTCAAAAACACCTCCGGCAATAATTCTTTCGGTGGAAATTTTGAAGTCAACTGGTATTTAAGCCCTATAAAAAATTTCAGACTGAGGATCATGGTTTACCAAGCTTACAATGAACACCTGACTAATTTCCCAATCCTCAATACACCGGCCTCGTATATTTCATACCGCGACACAGCACTATTGGAATGGTCGTGGGTATGGAATATATCCAATAAATCTTAAACAACAATCTTAAACAACAATCTTAAACAACAATCTTAAACAACAATCTTAAACAACAATCTTAAACAACAATCTTAAACAACAATCTTAAACAACAATCTTAAAAATGACAAAATTAACCTTAGTACTAACATTTGTTTTTTGCGCCTGGAGCGGTTGGGTTGGGGGGCAAGCTACCGCCACCATCACGCCGTTAACGAATACACCCGTCATCGACGGTGTACTGGATGAAACCGAATGGGCTGGTGTGCCCGAACTCACCGCGTTCACCACATCGTTCCCGCAATTTGGCAATACCCCTCAATCGGCTACCTCCGTCAAAATGGGGTACACCGCACAGGGCATTTTTATCAGCGCAGTATGCAAAGCTGCCATCGCCCGCAATGAAGGCAGCCTTCGCGATGACCTTGGCACTGGCGATTATTTCTCTGTGGGTTTCGATACCTGGAACGATGATCAAAATGCTTTTGTATTCACCGTTACCGCAGGCGGACAGATTATTGACAACCGGCCCAGCAGTAATCAAGATGGTTACAATTTTGACACGCCCTGGAAAGCACGTACCATGCAGCAAGCAGATGGATGGACGGTAGAAATGTATATCCCTTTCCGGGCAATGCGCTACCCGCGCAAAGGCGAACAAGACTGGGGCTTGCAATTCACCCGCTTCGACCCTTCTACAGGAGAAACCTCCACCTGGAGCCCACAAGACCCGCTCATTGGAGATATCCAGCTGCAATATGGCGCATTGGAAGGATTGGTAATTGGTGCCCAAAAAGCACGGGTGGGTCTCACCAACCAGTCCATTGCCAATTATAAAATTGACAGGTACAAAAGAACAAATTTTGCAGGAAACTCCTACCAACACAGCATAGGAGCATACGATATCCATTCTAATCTTGATGGCCGGTGGGGACCGACTTCCGCGACCACTTTCGATTTTTCGATAGTGCCCGCGCTGATGGTACAAAAAGAGGAAAGACCGCTCATTCAATTTGATCACTATCCGGATTTACCCGGCCCACGGCCACTCCAGGCTGAAGAAAGCGGCGTATTCAATAAAACACAATCCCTCCGCCATGTCAATGGGTTTACAGCATACGACTTACAAACTTTTGCCACTTTACCACGGCCATTTTTATTTGCCCCCCGGTATGATGGTCATTTAATCAGCAATATTAAAATGACCACCAGATTGGCCGACAATGTGGGTATTGGTATAGCAAATACTGTTTCCAGCCGCAGCGAAGCATTCTTTTTCAATTTCACCTCAGGTAGTTCAGAGATAATAAATACATGGAAATTCCCCGTTACGAATCAGATTTCCATTGAAAAACTATACCGCAAAAACTCCTGGGTTCAATTATCCAATATTCATGAGGCCATCGGAAAAAACAAACAATTTAATGTTGCAACCGTTGCCGGACAGTGGCGCGACAAGACCAATCAATACGAGGCGGCAGGGAAATTGTCTTTAGAAACACTTCATCCTAATTTTACAAAAGCAATCGGGAATGCCTCAGTTAGTAAAGTGAATGGAGCGTGGAATTGGGGCGTCAATTATTATAGCCCTGGCCAGCATTTCTTTAATTCGGATTACTTTATAGCCTCCAGTATCCTCTTCCCCAGGGAACACCATGCCAATGGATACCTCACCAAAAGAAGTTTCAAGCCCCGCAACGCCAGGTGGCTGAATACTGCAAGGAGTTTAAAAGTGGGATATGCTTCAGATGAAAAAAATAAAACGGATGCCGGTGTGAATATTGAAGGATCCTTTTCAGCGCTCAACCAGCGTTTCAACAGATCCTCCATTTACGCAGGTTATACACCCATAAGCAGGGAGGAAAAATTGAACTATGCCACTGAAATCCTTCGTCGAAAGATACCACAAACCACCAATCTCGGTTATTCATGGGCATCCGATGAAAGAAAACGATTGACCGGTAGTGCTTCCGGTTACCTGAAAAAAAGTTTAGGGTCTAATGAGGATCAATACGACGTCTATGCGAGTCTGCAGTATGTGCCTAAACAACGCTGGGTATTGCGTGCCTTTGTTGCTTACTCCTTCCAACGTGATGACAGGCAAACGATTGCAAATTTATTACCACTTTATGGCGTGGAAAAAGCCAATACGCAATTTGTAAATACCGGAGTGAGTATGCAGTACGCTTTTTCCCCTAAATGGGTGCTTGGAGCCGGACTGCAGTATTATGCATTTGATCAACAAAACAGAAGGGCACATATTGTGGATAACAATGGACAGCTAACACCCATCCACTTTGAGTTTACAGATAATAGCAACAGTGCTGTCCTGGAGCCCAATTTTTACCTCAACTGGTACATTTCCTCCCTGCGGCAGATCAGGTTCTCTTATAATATCGACAGGAACCAATATTATGAAAACTTCCTTACCCCTGGTCAAAAAGCGGAAAATCTACATCAAATTTTTTCAATAAAGGCGCTTATCAGTTTGTATGATTGAAGCCAAATCCCATGAATGGGAATTATGTTTTTCAAGTGTCGCTTGATTTCCAGCCTGGGTCTATCCGTGCATATTGAGGCGGTGACTGCGAGTCACCGCCTCAATATCTCAGGGTCCAACCGGGAATTATTGCTGGGTACGGACAGCCCTCGCGGCTGTCCTGCCAAAAGGCAATTCATTTTCGATATGATATATTTATTGAGCAGCCCTCGCGGCTGTCCGTACCATAAGACAATCAATTCTCTATAATTTACTTAAATTTGCTCTTGCGGCTGCCCTGCCAAAAGGCAATCCAACCACCAAAAAATATCTTAGATTTGCCGCCATTTCCCATCAAAACGCCTAACCCTTTTTGTTTTTTCCCACTACAATTCAATAAATTCATCGATGCAAAAACAATTACTTTTTATCACCCTGATCACCTTTGTATTCGGATGCGCGCATCCACAGGAAAAAGAGAACGAACAAACCGAAGCTGGCAAGGCTTTTGAATACTGGTCGATGGCCCGTATGTACCCTGATGGAAAAATCCATACGGACCGCTATGCGCAAGCATTCGAGCAGGCCAAGGCAATGACTGCCGACAGGGGTCCACAAGCACAATGGGAAGGGATAGGTCCCAAAAACATAGGAGGTCGAACGCTTTGTCTGGCCATCCATCCACTCGATTCCAATATCCTGTTCCTAGGTTCTGCCGCAGGCGGTATCTGGAAAAGTACAACCGGCGGGCGCGGCGTTAATGCATGGGAACGCATCGAGACAGGATTCCCGGTTTTGGGAGTGGGCTGTATTACGATAGATCCTTCTAACCCCAATATAATGTATGCCGGCACTGGAGAACTCTACAGTTATGAAAATGCAATGCCCAATATTGCGTACCGCACCACCCGTGGCACCTATGGCATTGGCATCCTGAAATCCACCGATGGTGGTAATTCCTGGCAAAAAAGCCTGGATTGGTCGTACCAGGAACTAACTGGCGTTCAGGAGATTAGAATAAACCCCGTGCGTCCACAAACGGTCTGGGCATCCACATCCAAAGGGCTTCTACGCAGCTATGACGCCGGAACAACATGGACAACTGTTATGGACAAACCGATGGCGGTCGACCTGGAAATCAGCCCGAATGACACCTCCAGGGTATTCGTTACTTTTGGATCCCACGATGACAATGCAGACAGCGGCATTTTCCGTTCTACTGACGGTGGAAATACCTTTCAACAGATAACGGCTGGACTTCCGGCCTCCTATTCCGGTAAAGCGCTGTTGACCATAGCACCTTCGAATCCCGATTTGATCTATATCTCTATTGGAAATGTGACCGCCCAGGAAGGCCTGTACAAAAGCACCAATGGCGGAACCACATTTGTAAAAATCAATAGTTCTGACGTGGCTAAATACCAGGGTTGGTACTCCCACGACATTGCTATTAAACCCGACAACCCGCAACGCCTCATCTGGGTAGGCATTGATGCATGGCTGTCCAGTGATGGCGGCACCAATTTCAGCAAAGCAACCAACTGGTATGACTGGTTTTTTGGACAAGTTCCGGTAGGTGGCCCCGAAGGACCCGGCACTTATCTCCATGCCGACATTCACCATGTGTATTTTCATCCACTGGATCCCAACAGAGTATATGCCGTTTCCGATGGCGGATTATTTGTGTCCAACGATGCCGGCGGCTCCTGGGAGGGCAGAAATGGCGGCTATCAAACACAACAGTTTTATGCCAATTTTAGTAATTCCAGCATTAATCCTGATATCGCCATTGGTGGCATGCAGGACAATGCAACGGCTGTCTATACTGGCTCTCCAGCCTGGATGCGCGGCATTGGTGGCGACGGTTGTTGCACCGCGATCAATCCCTTCGACGATAATATCATGGTTGGATCTTCGCAATATGGCAATTTAGCCATCAGCAGCGATGCCGGACAAAGTTGGAATGGTTTCCCCGCCAACACCCACGGAAGTACTGCGGCATTTGTGGCTCCCTTTGAATATGCGCCCTCCAATCCGGATATATTTTATTTGGGAGAAGATATCCTGGAGCGCCTTGATTTCAGTGTGGGCGAATGGGTGCCGATTACGCCTTCCAACAGTTTTATCATTACCATAGGTGTCAGTAATACCGATAGCGATGATGTATTTTTCAGTACTGCGCCCACCGATAACCAGGCACCAGGCGTTTATCGCGTCAATGCCGCAACGTTGGAGTTAGAAACCATTACGGGACTTCCCAACCGCATGTTTACCGACATCACCCGACACCCCACCGACAATGAAAAAGTGTACGCTGTATGCGGCGGCTTTGGCAGTAATCATATCTGGAGAACCACCAATGGCGGTACAACCTGGACCTCCATCGACAACGGCATCCCTGATGTACCCGCCAATAGTATACTTATTGATCCCTTAGAACCCACCCACCTGTACCTGGCCAATGATATCGGCGTTTGGTTTTCCAACAACGATGGCACCTCCTGGGAGTTTCTTAGCGCTGGTGGCCCACAGGCCATGCTGGCTATGCACCTGAGTATATCGGCCGACCGAAAACTCCGTGTAGCCACACATGGACTGGGCATTTGGCAAACAGACATGGTTTTTGAACCTGTCGGAACTGCCAATATTAACGACAATGACGTGAATATCAGCATATTCCCTAATCCGGTAAAGGACCAACTGTCCGTCCTTTGGAAAGGGCATAAGGCAATTCAACCCAAAGTGAGTATTGTCGACTTGCAAGGCAAAATAGTGCTGTCACCACAAGTCCTTTTTTTATCGCCGAATACGCCATTTACGATACCAGTTGGGCAACTCCCAAAGGGGACGTATGCAGTGGTTTGGGAAGTAAATGGTCGACGAATAAGCCGGAAAATGGTCAAATAACTCACCCTTTCGTATATCTAAAACCCAAACTCAACACTATGCCACTCATCGGTGCCCATAATTGTGAGCCATTAAAATAAACACTTGATGGATCATTGGCGGCGATAATGGCATGGTGTTGCTGGTAATTGGTGAGGTTTTCGCCGCCGAAATACAGTTCCATTTCAGGCGACAAAACGCGGGTAATCTGACCACTTAAAATGGCATAAACCGGACTTTCGGCCGGAAAATCATGTGTTAATTCATGGGGCACCTGCGAATTGTCGGGCAACCGCTGCGGTCCCACCATCTGGGTGCGCAAATTGATAGTCCATTTTTTATCGGGGGTGGTGTAATCCACTGTTGCCAATCCCCGGAACTGCGGCGTCAATGGTGCTCTGCGCAACACGCCATCGGAATAAGTAGTGCGCACATCCTGCCATTTACCCACAATTTTGGCTTCAAAACCGCCAAAGAAATTGTATTGAAGCAGTGCCATAGCGCTATTGGAAAAAGATGGGCCATCAACGTTGTAAAAATATACTGCCAATGGCGATTGGTCCACGTCCACCAAAATCTGCCGCACAAAATCAGTACGGTACACATCGATGGCGAAGGTGCCGTTCTTCCGCGCAATTTTAAAATTATGGGTAAAATTCACCCCGTAGTTCCAGGCTTCTTCCAATTGGAGGTCGGATGCAAATTGGAAAGCGCGGTTGCTCGCCAAAAGACTGATGTTTTCGGCCATTAAATTCGGCGACCGAAAACCACGTCCTGCCGACAACCTTGCTACTGATTCTGTGGTAAAATTGTATTTGGCACTCATTCGCGGCGTAAACATCAAGCGGTCAAAACGACTGTTGTAATCCATCCTGGCACCCAATACAACCGTCAGATCAGGAATACCCAGATCCAGGTTTGGGCGGTTGTAGGTGTATTCCACCATAGCTCCAGGCACCAGTTCTGTTCTGTCCAGGATTTGTTCATTTACTTTTTCTGCAATCACATCGTATTGGACAGAGGGTGCAATCACGTATTTATGATCGGTTGTACCAATGATACTCTGGAAAAGGGATTGCCAGTATACCGACACCTGGTTGGCCTGCCATATATTCGGTCCGAATGCCGAATTGGTTTGATGCCACGAAGCGGAGGCCATATTGCCAATTTGTTGGTACTCCTTGCCACCGATTCCCTCTTTGCCGTATTTGGCCCAGATTTCACCCCGGTCATTGCGTTGATTCACCTCAAATGACCTGTTTTGTCCTTCAAAAGGCCGAATTTGTCCACTCAACCTGCTGTCGGTCAACGCCTGTGCATTGATTTGAAAACATCCTTTGGGGCCATCATACTGGTGCCTGTACATAGCATTCAGTTGTTGCCGGTTGGGCATATCATAAAAATTATCATCATTCATATCCCATTTGTTTTTCACAAATGAGCCGTGCAAGTACAAGCCATCGGCACTCGTGATACCGTGTTTTTTGTTCAGGTGAACATTCGCCTCTCCACGGCCCTCGGAAGAAGTAAACAAATTGATAAACAATGGTTTATCCAGTAATGGTTTTTGCAAATCAGCATTAATCTGCCCCGTAAAGCCATTATTTCCGTTTTTCACCGTACTGGCTCCTTTGGCCAAAACAATACCTGAAAGCCAGGTACCGGGAATCATTTCAAACGCAAATGGTGTAGCAATTCCAGTCATCGTCGGACGATTTTCCACCAAAAACTGGCTGTAAATGCCCCGTAACCCCAACAATTGAATTTCTTTGACACCTGTAATAGCATTCGGGTAGGATACATCCACAGAACCATTAGTCTCAAAACTTTCCGATAAATTGCAACATGGCGCTTTCCGCAGTTCCTTACTGCTAATACTTTCAAGATTGCGGGAATCCAATGTTGAGATAGCATTGCCAAATCCATGCGCTGTTATTTCGACTGCTTTTAAAGTGGCCATTTCGGTAATCACCACCCAAAGACTGTCTTCTCCAGGCAACACTTCCACTACCGATAATTGATAACCAACGTATTGTACGAACAGAGAATCTGGTTTATTCCTGGCAGCGATATGAAAACTGCCTTCTGCATCAGTCGTAACACCCGATTTTCGGTCTTTCCAATACACCGATGCCCCCACTAGTAATTCGTCTTTTTCATTGGTCACGATGCCGTAAATTGTCTTGTTACCAGCAGGTTTAACTTGCGCAAAAACAGTATTATTTAGTGAAATAAATAAAAATAAGAGGGCTATACGGCCCAAAATATACTTTGCCATGATAAATTGTTAAATTAGTACGCTAACGGTCCTTCCACGAGCCGTAAAGGAAACCATTACAGGCAAATTACCTGTAATAAACCGCGATTGGAGCGGAAAATGGCAAAAATCTAACAGCGAAAAACAGCATGCTGCAAACAAATATCCCTGCCGCTCAGGGATGGCGGCGGTTTGGGAGGCGCTTTATTCAAGCGGACCAAACCCGGAAAAATCAATGAAAATACGGAGAAACATTCGAAGGAAGGGCTGGTGATAATATCCTGACAATCAAAAGCCTTTAATACATTCTTTTCAACCTGAAGGTCGGTCTTCATCACAAAAACCTTCGTGGTGGTAGTCATGCAACCTGGCTTTTCCACGCCTGCCTGACAACACGATTGGGATGCCGTTTTTTTTGTTGTACAACAATCCTTAACTGCTACTTTTTGCTCCACCGCACACTGGTGCCCCACTGGCAAAAACTGCATGGTTGTTTCACCCAGACAATAGCAATAAACCGCATGCATGCTCACGCCCACTGTTGAAACCAACAGGGAAAACATCCAAGTCCATATGAATATACGGGTCAACATGTTATTGAGTGGTGAGTGGTGAGTGGTTAAAACAATACAAAGGTACGGAAATCACATTAAAGTGCTGCGCTTTTACAACTTTTTACACATCAGCACGGTGTCTAAACCTCGGTATAAAAACCGTTCCGTAGCGATCCAGTTCAATCTGGCGTACAAATTTTCAGCGGTGGCCGAGGCACTAGTTGATGACGACCCAAATTCCCCTCTACGCCTCCGTATCGCTCCGTGTCTTTTCTCCGTGGCTCTCCGTGCCAAAAACCTCTCTAGGGGCAACTTCGCCGAACTACCGTAAGGTCCATAAAAATGAACTGCCGGGATCAGGGCTACAACACCTTCTCCACCTCATAAATCGAATTGATCTTTCCCGCAAACAAACAATAAAACCGGGGGTTCTCCCGCAACAACGCAATCTCTGTGGGCCGGCCATCGTCAATATGACTGGCTTTCAACTTAGATTTAATGGTAAAATAGGAAAACCAGTACTCAAACTGTACTTTATCGCTGAAATATTGCTGCATCTGGCTCAGCATCTTGCGTGCATTAGGTGCTGGTCTGCGGGGACACGTAGTACAGATCCCTGGTCCCGCGGGTGTACAGGAAGGATCCTCCGGCACCTGACAATTGAACCGGGGAAGGTTGTCGTAACTGATTTTATGGTGGGTATAAGCGACCGACGATAAGGACAACAGGCCGCTTCTGCCATAGGGCATGATCGAACCAAACGGCCCATCCATCACCGTCAGCCCGCGGTCGCCGAATTGCGCAGAAGTGATATACGCTATTTCAGAAATTTCATGGGTCAGCGCCAGATCATTCACTTCAAAAAGCCGGTTGACCGCATTTGTAGCGGCATAAGTGGCATTGATCACCAAAGGTGTGACAATTGCAGTAGTGCCATCACTTTCCCGGCCCCGAATCACCAATTGCCAATTAGTACCTTCCGGTAGGGCTTCGGTCACTGCTGAAAAGAGTTCCAAGCAGATATTAGGTTCATTTTCAACACGTTGCCGGTAATACTCACCCAGTAAAACCGGATCAAAAGAATATTCAGAAGTCAGGTATAAGGCCTCCAGCCGGTTGTAGTTGAACAAAGGATGACCCGCTATCCGTTCACACCTGATCTTTAACCTTTCGCAAAAACGTTCAAACTGCAGGGCATCTGTGAAGGAACCGTATTTATCAATAGCGTAATATTTTTCAAAACTGGTGTTTACAAATGCCTTATGTTCCATTGTAAACCGCTCTTTGTGCTCGTCGCTCATAGCAGCAGTGGCCATACTCCTTGGATAATGATAGCCACTGTGAAGGCGCGCCTGATTCACCAGAGATGCTTTCCGAAACAACGCCTTTTCCCGTTCCACCAGACATACCCTTCTCCCCTGCCCTGCCAGGTACAGCGCCGCGTAGCACCCAAAAATGCCACCACCAATCACTACCGCGTCAAACTGTTCCTGTTGCATCTTCAAAACCGTTTGACAGACTCAATGATATACAAAGGCCGGTTTTTGATCTCCGCATAAATATTGGACAAGTAAATCGACATGATGTACAAATTCAGGCAGGTAATCGCAAAAAAAGAGGACATCAACACCACCAGAAATGCCCAACCTGACAATACCGGTTGATGCTCTCCAAAAATATCTACATTGGTCAATTTTACTTTTACCGCATTAAAAATCGCGGCGGTAGCAATAAAAAAAGAGAAAATGAAAACCCACAGTAGTACCGCCCTTAAAAAATCAGTAAAAGAAGTGATGGCTAAAAGTGCCGTCCGAAACTGATCGCCCAGCCCTTTCTCCGATCCGGAAGTCAAAGGCTCCTCCACGTCGATATACGCTGTTTGATAACCAATCATCGCATAATTTGCCTTGAGATAATGACTGTTCTCCCGCAACCGCAATAATGAATTGAGCGCCCGGCGACTAATGACGCGCGAATGGTGCCCGCGCGGATCAATCGACAGCCCTGAATATTTTCGCAGGATCAAATAAAATACCCGGTACAATATTTTTTCTGCCCAGGGCAGTTTGCGCTCCCTGGCCCGCAGGTACACCATATCGAGATTCTCCTGGCGGCTTTTTTCCCATAATGCCGTGACTAACTGCGGCTTACCCGCAAAATCAAATTCAAAAATGACGGTATAGTCGCCATTCGACCGGTCAAGAGCCGCCAACATGGCATTATTCCGATCAACTGGCGTGCTCAGGTTAAGTAAAAAAACATACTGCCGTAAACCTTCCGGCAATTGCCTGATCACCGCATCAATATCACCCGTATATGCTCCATTATTCACCAATACAAATTCAAAATCAGAAAAATCAGCCTGCAACTGCCTGTAAAGACCAGACAGCCACTCCCTCAGCACTTTCACATCGCGCTGCGAATTGATCACATTAACTACTGATATAAAAACCTGGCGCATTTTTTAATAGAAGTGAGGAGTGAGGGCTAACTATGGTCCATATCTTTTTTTACTTTTACGTACAACGTAAAAAAAGAGAGGAGTAATATCATTAAACACTTGCCATTCAACGTTCAGGCTCGCAGTCACCGCGCACCAGGACGTTCGCTACATTTTATTTTGAAAAAATTATTGTTTAGAACTGTATCTTTAATCCATTTTTCCATTCTCCATTGAAACGTTAAAAGAAGATGCCGGAATCGATAGGCTTAAAGATCGGAGCGCAATCCGGCACAAAAGTAAGCACAGAAAGTGGACAAGTTATTTTTGCCAGCTTCCAAAGTATCAAAAAAACTTCTTTTAAAAGATTCCTACCTTTGCAACCGAAACAAAATTGAACAAACATGAAAAGTAAAAGACAACAAATTGTAGCCGGCAACTGGAAAATGAACACTACGATCGCTGAAGGTGTGGCATTAGCCAATGCGGTAGTCGAAAAAGCAACGGATTTGCGGGGATTAGTAGTTTTCGCTGCCCCCTTTACCCATATTGATGCTGTGCATCAGGCGGTGAAAGGCCACAAAAATATCCACCTGGCTGGACAAAACTGCCACGATGAGGCAAAAGGTGCATATACCGGCGAAATTTCTGCCGATATGCTGCTTTCTGCAGGCGCAGAATTCGTGATTATCGGCCACTCTGAGCGTCGCCAGTATTTCAAAGAAGACAATGTATTACTGGCCAAAAAAGTTGATATCGCCCTCAGCAAAGGCCTTCATCCTATTTTTTGTTGCGGCGAACCTTTGGCTATCCGGGAAAAAGGCACGCACAACAATTATGTGTCTAAACAACTCAAAGCAAGCCTTTTCCACCTTACCGAGGAACAGTTCAAACATATCGCAATTGCGTACGAACCTATCTGGGCAATCGGCACCGGCAGGACAGCCACCAGCCAGCAGGCACAGGATATGCACCTGGTCATCCGCAAAGTCACCAGCCGGAAATACGGCAAACGGGTGGCCAACGCAACGCCCATTCTGTACGGCGGCTCCTGCAATGCATCCAATGCCGCCGAACTCTTCAGTCAGCCTGATGTTGACGGAGGTCTTATCGGTGGAGCCTCTTTAAAAGCCGATGATTTTGTAGCTATCATCAACGCCCTGAAATAAGCGTATGAAAATTCTGATACTCGGTAGCGGCAATATGGGGCTCACCTATGCCCAAAGTTTTTTGCGCAGCCATATCGTGTCCTCCGATCAACTGATGGTGCTTTGCCGTACAGAAGAGAAGGCCAACCAGTTGAACCAAACCCATGACGGGCGTTTTTTCAGCGATTCGCAATATTGTGTACCGCATGCTGATTTACTCGTTTTAGCGGTAAAACCCCAGGATTCGGAGCGTTTGTTTGAACAAATAAAAGACTTTATCCAACCGGGACAGGTTTTTATCAGTATCATGGCCGGTGTCAAACTAGCACGAATCAGCACCGCACTCGGAGTCGAAAAGATCATTCGGGCAATGCCTAATCTCCCTGCACAAATAGGGGCAGGCGTCACCGCATTTACCTCCACTGACCCGGTGACCCGCATTGAATTAGTAATGGTTCAAAACCTCCTCAATACCACCGGAAAAACTCTTTATGTGGACAATGAGGACAAGATTGATGCCGCCACGGCGATTTCTGGTTCCGGACCCGCTTATGTGTTCTACTTTATGAAAGCCATGATCGAAGCCGCACAGGAAATGGGGTTCAGCCAAAGTGAATCAGAAATGCTCGTCACCCAAACTTTCACAGGTGCTGTGGATTTGTACAACAAATCTGATCACTCCTGCCAGGAATGGATCGCCAAAGTAGCCAGTAAAGGCGGAACCACAGAAGCCGCATTACGGGTATTTACAGAAACAGAATTGCACCAGGATATTATTGCCGGAGCAAAGGCCGCACAGCGACGGGCACGGGAATTGGGAGAATAAAGGGGAAAAAACATGAAAACGCGATGAACAGCCCCAATACATTAGTTTACAGCCCTTTGTTGAGAGTGACACCCTTACCCCGCCCATAATTTCCGAACTCCCGATACGCCTCAAAGAGATATTCATGAATTAACACCACTCATCACTAACCACTCATCGCTAACCACTAAAAAATACATGTTCACCAACACACAGCCCGACCTCCAGCAAGAACTTGCCGATATCAAAGCCGCTGGTTTATACAAAGAAGAGCGCATCATCACCACCCCACAGGGACCGGTCATCAACACTACCGTATTACCCCATGTGCTGAATTTTTGCGCCAATAATTACCTCGGACTCTCCAGTCACCCACAAGTGATCGAAGCGGCCATTGAGGCTATCCGGACCCATGGGTATGGATTGTCGTCCGTACGGTTTATTTGCGGCACCCAGGATATTCATAAAGAACTGGAGCGCAAGATTGCTGAATTTCTGGGCACCGAAGATACCATTTTGTATGCTGCCGCTTTCGACGCCAACGGCGGACTTTTCGAGCCGCTTCTTGGAGAGCAGGATGCTGTTATCAGTGACGAACTGAACCATGCATCCATTATCGACGGTATCCGGCTGTGTAAAGCGCGGCGTTTCCGGTACAAGCACAACGACATGAATTCCTTAGAAGATTGCCTCAAAGAAGCCCGGGCTGGTAATGCACGCCGGATTCTGATTTTTACGGACGGCGCATTTTCAATGGATGGCACTATCGCACGATTGGATAAGATTTGTGATCTGGCCGATCAATACGAGGCCATGGTGGGTATCGACGAATGCCACGCTTCCGGATTCCTGGGTAAAACTGGTCGCGGCACCCACGAATACCGAAATGTAATGGGCCGGGTGGATATCATCACAGGCACTTTGGGTAAAGCATTGGGCGGCGCACTGGGAGGATTCACTTCCGGAAGAAAAGAAATAATTGATCTGTTGCGCCAACGGTCCCGTCCCTATTTGTTCTCTAACACTTTAGCGCCGGCCATCGTGGGCGGGAGTATTAAAGTTTTTGATTTATTGAGCAGCAGCACTGCCCTGCGCGACAAGCTGGAGCACAATACCCAGTGGTTTCGAACAGCCATGACTAATGCAGGATTCGACATTCTCCCGGGAGAACACCCTATTGTGCCCATTATGTTGTATGAAGCACCAATAGCGCAGCAATTTGCGAAAGAATTATTGTCGGAAGGAATTTATGTTATTGGCTTTTTCTTCCCTGTAGTTGCGCAAGGAAAAGCCCGTATCCGGGTACAAATTTCAGCAGCACATGAACAGGAACATCTAGAAAAAGCAGTAGCTGCATTTACAAAAGTTGGAAAAAAATTGGGTATAATTGTTTAATACCCAGTTTTTGGTACAACTTTTGCATATTGAGTTGTTGCGATGGGAGGCCACCTGACTATTAGTCTTGATACCATTGGCAATCAATATTCATCATTAGATAATCCATTCTAATTCATTAATATGCAGATACTGAACTGTATTATTGTAGAAGACGAGCCGCTTGCTGCGGATATTATTTCCGATTATATCGAGCAAACACCTTTTCTCCACCTGCTCAAAATTTGCTATAACGCACTTGAAGCAAACGAAGCCCTGCGCACCATGCCAGTCGATGTCATGTTCCTCGACATCAATATGCCCAAACTGTCGGGGCTTGAGCTGTTGCGTACGCTAGCTAAGCCGCCAAAAGTAATTATTACCACCGCCTATGATGAATACGGTGTGGATGGTTTTGACTTGCAAGTGGTGGATTACCTGATCAAACCCGTTGAATTTGAACGCTTTACGATAGCCGCTAATAAACTATTACTGCCCGTTCACCTTGCCGGAACAGTTTCGGCCAACGGCAAAAAAAATACAGTACCTATTCGGCCTTACTATTTTTTCACCGTCAGTAAACGGGCAGTAAAAATTTATTTAGATGAAATTCTCTATATCGAGAGCCTGAAAGACGCAGTTTCCATCAATACGGTCGCCCGGAATTACAGCACCCATTATCAACTGGGAGAACTAGAATCCCTGATGCATTCCCCTAATTTTCTGAGAATACACCGTTCCTTTTTGGTGGCTATCGATAAAATAGACTCGTATTCAGCTGCTGAAATAGAAATTGGAGGACGTTCATTGCCAATAGGCCGCAGTCATAAGGACTTCGTTTTAGAGCGTTTGGCCCAGAATTGATAATCACTCCAAGCCCATTTTGCCCACAAAAAGGCAAGAATGGGGGTAACGATAAGACTTAGCCCATTATAAAAAAGGGCAGATTCCACATCGCCATGAATCAGGTGCATGGAAGCACGGGTCATCCCGCAACCGAGGCATTCGATGTCAAAAAGTAGCCTGGACATACACACCACCCTGCCTTCGTCAAAAAAAGTAGGTGGCAGTACCAGTAAAACTACCGGTACCGCCACCCAAAAAATAAGCTTGGGTATTAAAAAGGTCTTATTATAATGTTGTTTCATAATCATCACCATTCTTAGGCTTTAGATCTCCTACAGCAATCATGATAATATCAATAATATACCAGATACCACAACCGCCAGCGGTTAATAATTGGATAATGCCAACGCCGGTATATCCCAGATAAAAACGGTAAACACCTAATACGCCCAGGAAAATAGCTAAAAGCAGGGCGACCAATTGGCTTTTGCCATCTCCGCTACCACCAATTCCCATACGCTTTTTAACCGCCTTTTGGGCCGATTTCATGGCCATGACCTCCTTGAACTTCATTTTCCGCCCGATAGTTGCCTTAAACTTCGCAGGAGTCATGGAAAGAAAGTCTTCCGGACTTAATGATGTGACATTAGCCGGCAATTCGCTAATCCCAGCGATTGCAGGTGAAAGCGTGGAGACCATTGGCGCTGTGGCAATTGTAGCCTGGACTGTATAACCTCCCAACAGGAGGCAAAGTAAAAGTAACAGATATTTCGTAAAAAAATAATTATTAGTCAAATTGTGCAGCGAAAGTACAAGCATAATTCGTATCGCTAAAACAGTGTTAACAAAAAAATAACGATAAATTGTTTAATATTTTGAACAATAACAAACAATTTTTTTTGTATAGTAGTGATTGAATTGTTGTTACAAAAAATTATTCGGCCAGTTCCACTTTGCAGGACTTGTCTGACGAAGATTTTTATGGTAACAATTCTAAACGGGTTTTTAGCAGATCATTTTATATCGCTCCACTGAATTTCTTGTTTGTTTCACCATTTTACAGCATAAATTAAAAAAAATTGAGAATAGCCGCTAAAAAATCATAACTTTGCGGCGAAATTCAGATAAAATAGCATGAGGCAACTAAAAATAACGAAGTCCATTACCAATCGCGAAAGCCAGTCCCTTGAAAAATACCTTCAGGAAATTGGTAAAGTGGACCTCCTCACCCCGGAAGAAGAGGTAGATTTAGCTAAACGTATTAAGCAGGGTGATCAAATCGCGCTTGAAAAACTTACCAAAGCCAATCTTCGCTTCGTAGTTTCCGTAGCCAAACAGTACCAAAACCAGGGCCTTAGCCTGTCTGACCTGATCAACGAGGGCAACCTCGGTTTGATCAAAGCAGCACAACGCTTCGACGAAACCCGTGGTTTTAAATTTATTTCGTACGCCGTTTGGTGGATTCGTCAAAGTATCCTCCAGGCTTTGGCCGAACAAAGTCGTATTGTACGCCTCCCGCTTAATAAAGTTGGATCGCTCAATAAAATTAATAAAGCATTCTCCGAACTGGAGCAACAGTACGAACGCGAACCTTCTGCTGAGGAGCTGGCTGATATGCTGGAAATCTCTACAGATGAAGTGGAAACCACACTCGGGGTGGCTGCTCGTCACGTATCCATGGATGCACCGTTTGTGGAAGGCGAAGACAACTCGCTCTTGGACGTTCTCGAAAATACGGCTATGCCCGGCACCGATCAGCACCTCGAATATGCTGACTCCTTGCGCCGCGAAATTGAGCGCTCTTTGGGCACCCTCACTGATCGCCAGGCTGATGTGATCAAATTGTATTTTGGCCTCGGTATAGAACACCCCATGTCACTCGAAGATATTGGTGATAAATTTGGACTGACCCGGGAACGGGTTCGCCAAATTAAAGATAAGGCAATCAATAAGTTGCGGGCTACTAACCGCAGCAAATTGCTCAAAAATTACCTCGGAGCCTAAGTTTTAAAATAGTTATATGTTGCAGGGTTATTAGTGCGTAAGACCGCTAATAACCCTGATGTATTTTTATTACCTTTTCCCATGCACATTTCGCCATTAGTTCGTATTCAAAGAAGTTTTCCTCTTCATCCCATTTTGGTGCGCGCAGTTGCCGCCGCCTTGCATCGCATTTTTGTCGAGCAGCATTATGCAGATAAAGTGGTGGAGCAGGCTCTTCGGGAAAACCCCAAAGCGGGCAGCAACGACCGGGCGTTCATAGCAGAAACGACCTACGATATCGTTCGGTACTACCGGTTACTGGTAGATACTTTTGACAGCAAGCCAATGTCGGAAACCGACTTTTGGCAATTAGTCGGCGTATACCTGTTGACCCGACACCTCCGTAATCCCAAAGAATCCGCTGTAGAACTGCCGCCCTGGCGTGAATTTTCAACCATGGATGCCGCAAAAATTATTGCCCGCTACCAGGAACTCTCCGCCTCCAGAAGTATGCGGGAAAGTATTCCTGATTGGATGGATGCCCTCGGAGAAGCAGAATTAGGCGATCAATGGGAAACCACCCTCCGCCACCTCAATATTCCCGCTACCGTGGTGCTGCGTGTCAACAGGCTTAAAAATACCAGGGAGAACGTGCAAAAATCGTTGCTGGAAGAAGGTATTGAGACCCGATTGGTGGGCAAAGGAGATGCCTTACAGTTGGTGGTGCGTAAAAATGTGTTCAAAACCAAAGCCTTCAAATCAGGTTTGTTTGAAGTCCAGGATTTCAGTAGCCAGCATGTAGCCACTTTACTCGCGCCCGAGCCAGGTATGCGCGTGGTGGATGCCTGTGCCGGCGGCGGTGGCAAATCGCTCCACCTGGCAGCACTCATGGAAAGTAAAGGTCAACTGATCGCGCTCGATACTTTAGCCTGGAAATTGGATGCCCTCAAACTTCGCGCACGGCGCGCAGGGGCCAGTAATATTGAAACCCGGCCGATCGAAAACAGAAAAGTGATTAAACGCCTGTACGGCAAAGCTGACCGCCTGTTACTGGATGTCCCTTGCAGTGGTCTCGGCGTATTGCGCCGCAATCCGGATTCCAAGTGGAAACTCAAACCAGAAACAATTGACAACCTGAAAGTCATCCAACAGGATATCCTGCAATCTTACAGCCCTATCGTAAAACCAGGCGGACAAATGGT
>JBILHQ010000051.1:0-28335 GCA_044350415.1 Saprospiraceae bacterium
CAGATTGCTCCCAATTGAAATTAGGGACACTTGTTGATATTCAGCATATTCACTTCGCGAATTGTTCCAGACTTGAGAGCTTGTGTTTTCCGCAGAATATACCATTACGTTTTTTGGGGTTATCACATGACCGTCATACAGAAAGTGTTGATTTTATTCGCGACATGGACAAGTTAGAGGTAATTGGATTGAATAGTGTATCACAATTGAGACATTGGCCAGATTCATCGAATTTGAAAAATTTATTTTGTGTAAGTATGGACTTAGTACATCAACTCACAGATTTTAGTGGGTTGGTTAAGGCCCCAAAATTGGAATACATCAGACTGAGCAACAGGGGAAAAACATCTGAGAAGAGTCTGGAACAGCTCCTCGAATGTCGCTCCTTGAAAAAAATTTGGGTACATGCTGTATCAAAGAGGCAGGAAAAGCGGTTTATTGAAATATTGGGCAATAAATATTTAGATGATAGCAAAGATACATGGCCTTATGGCGGTAAAATTTATTTCGAGTGAATATGTGTTCGAAAAAAGTAATTGAGGGCGTGACAAAATCGGGGCGTTAGCGCCCCATCCTCTGAAGGGTGAACGATTACTCACATCTCCGTTTACCAACCTTATTGGCACAAGGACGCTTTTGGCGTCTCTGGACCAAGCTGAGTCATGGTTATCTTTTGGTAATAGCCTTTGTCCCCGAAAACGTGCGACCTCTCCGAGGTCGAAAAACAACAACACATAATCTACAAACGTGCGACCTCTCCGAGGTCATCTTTAAGAGAATTGAACCCGTTATCCGCATTATTATCGAATAATGCGAATAACGGGTTCAAATGATATGAGTTGAGGGCTAGCTTCGTGTCCCAAATACTGCCCAAAACGAAATCCGTGCTATAAAGTATGTATTTCCATTTGGAGCCCTGCAAGGGAGCTGTCACCATTTACGCAAAAAAAGCGGAAAGGTAACATCTCCCGATCCCGGTTATTGCTGCCTAAAACAGTGGGTTGATTTCATACCTCATACTTCTTACCTCATACTTCTTAATCTCTTCTTCCTCTAAGGTTAAAGAATACCCTGAATCCTGCTTCTGCGGCGACGGTTTTACTTTTAAGGTAGTAGTTGCCGGAGGCAAAAACTTCGTAGTTTTTGATGATATCCCGGATGTAAAAATAACCAAATTCTGTCCCAATACTGTAGTCAATAGCCCCCGATTCGGTACCTTCGGGGCGGTTTTTGGGTGGATAAAAATTGTACCTGATCCCTGCTTTGGCCAATGCGGTGAAGGCAGGACGGTGTGTTTTGGCGCACCTGTTGCCGTTGGAGCGGTATTTCCCTGCGCCAGCTTCTATTTTTACGAAAGGCGTGATCAGAAATTTTTTGGTGAGGTCTTCTGCTTTGGGGTTTACTGTAAAAAGCGATCCTCCTCCGAGGCGGATTACCGTGTTGTGGGTACCGATATTAAAAGACGCATCGGTGCCTCCACCCATATTGGTACTGATGTTTTTGGCATCAGGTGCTATAAAAAAAATCCCTGGCAAATCCAGGAAAAGGCGGGGGCCATATTGTGCTGACAATGAATGAAATGTAAAGAGAAAAAGTCCGGGGATTAATAATTTGAATTTGAATTGCATATTGATAAAAGTTTGAATGATTTGGGCGCAAGATACAATTGTATGCATTTTTGCTGCTCATAATATCAATTACTATGACTTATCGATTCCAAATTTGTACCCAAAAGGAGGAAATGCTGCCCCATTGGGCGCTCATCAGCCAGTTAAATTCAGCTGTTACAGCCAGTTACCTCGATGAAGTACTGGATGATATGATTGCACACGGCTATCAAATGGTATTGGTGTGGGCTGGCGATTTTTGTGCTGGGCTGTCAGGGGTCTGGATCAGCACAAAAATATACAGCGGTAAATACCTGGAGATGGATAATGTGGTGATTGATGCCTCCTCCCGATCTAAGGGAATAGGAACTTTACTCACGGATTTTCTCACGCGGTATGCCGTGGAATCGGGCTGCAAAACAATGATGCTGGATGCATATCTTCAAAATGACAAAGCCCACACGTTTTATGAACGCGCAGGCTTTGTGCGGAGAGGATATCACTTTATAAAAAAGATGTAAGCACTAGAGGTCGAAGCACTACTCAATAATTAATTTTCCCCCTTCCGAGCGGCCTTTATCGGTTTGAATAAACCAGGTATATGTTCCTGATGACCAGTTGGCAGTATGGAATCTTAAACTCCCCGAGGTTTGGGCCGGAAGTTCCTGGCGCAACACGAATTGCCCAAAAACATTGACGATTTCTACTGTACGTCGCTCTTTGTTAGACTGGTTTTCCCATTTGATAGTTGTAGCCTCTTTTGCAGGATTGGGCTGCATGGAAAATAAATGGGCTTTCCCCAAACCAGCATGTGCGCTGCTGGTGGTCGTATCGATATAACTAATAACTACGTCATCAATGTAAAAACCATCCAGGACCAGTTCGGAATCTGATTTCAGGGAGCACCTGATTTTGATTTCTTGTCCTTTAAAATCACTCAGATCGATGGATTCCTCCACCCATTCCGGTTGGCTTCCGTCCCAAAGCGGCATTGCCGCAGGTTGTGCCGATCCGCCAAAGTGGGAGTACTTGCCGCATAAAGGATAGGCATTATCATTCATATCTACAGCCTCTATCTGCAACCAGTCATAACCTGCCTCAATGCTCCATTTGGCATGGAAGGTTAATTTTGGGAAAGGTTCATTGGGAATGGTGATCAGCGCGGTTAATTCCGTTTCATTGGATGCATTATTAAAATAGGGTTCAAATGGTGAATCCGTGAGGCTGTTGGCCGCAGACACAAATGCCTCCGTGGTAAGATTCCAACCGCCTTGCCAATTACTGTTGCTATTGAAGTTGTCGGCAAAAATGGAAATTCGCGGCCCGGCTGTAAACAATTTTTTAATCGTATCGCGTAAAATAAATGCCCCATTATCAATACTTATTTCCAGATCAACCAAGTCACCGGAAAGGGCATTGGATGCCATTTCGCCGGCGAACCAGATAGTATCAATGCCCATTTGGGGAATCGAAAAGACTTGTGCCGTGGGAGTAACAGTTGTTACCAAAGGGGTCAGGGGCGTAATTGTTAAGGAAAAAGTGCCGTTCTGGAGTCCATACCGTTTAACTTCTACGGGAAGCGTAAATTGGGTGGCCGTTATTTCTGGTGGGCTGATATCCTGTGCTGTAGCAAACTGTAGTAAGCTCCAGCCAGTTACCAGATTGGACCAAACGGTCACTTTATTTAAGCCAACGATGGTATCAGCGGGCGGCCAGAAAGCGAAATTACCCGGACCTGTTTCAGGCGTGAAGGAAAAGGTGCCGGGTTCGGCGAACATCCAGTCATCGGAGCTGCCATTTACCGGGTACCCGACAGTCAGTGCCGGCGGGCCTGGTCTGAATTTATTTTTTGCAATGAGCGCATCAGCGAGGAACGGAAAGTAGGGGTCTGCTGCAGCGTCGCTGTAAGCCCAGGGGTAAATCATCAGATTACCAAAGGTGTGGTAATTTAAAGCCACTTTAAAATCATGTGTTCGGCAAAAATCACGCACCATTCTCGTCTCCGGTTCAGAAAAAGGGCCTGTTCCCCGGAAAGTACTGGTATAAGGCAAATCGGACGAGCCCTGATTGTCAATTCCCCATTGGTATCCATAATTTCTGTTCAGGTCGACCCCCAAAGAACCATCAGTATTCTGGCTGCGGTTTTTACGCCATAAGCCTCCCCCGGCAGGATTGGTGGTTTGATTATAAATATAACCGTCAGGATTGACGCAGGGGATAAAGCAAAGTTGGGTATTATCTACCAGGTACTTAATTTCCGGATTGGTTTCGTAATTTTCGAGTAAGTACCACATATAAAATAGCATTTGCGTGAGGCCAATCGGCTCCCGGGCATGGTGCAGGGCTGTATACAGCGCTTCCGGCTCATTTTCGGCTATATCGGGATTGTCGGATATTCTGATCCACCACATTGGCCGTCCGTCATGGGTGAGGATGGTATCGCTGACAATTGCCCGTGTGCTGATCAGGTTGGGGTATAGGGTCCGCATTTTGTCGAGTGTTGCGAGCATCTCTTCGTAAGTAGGATAGCCTCCCATGGAGCCTGCGGCATAGTTTTGAGGAGTGGGGAAAAAGCCGGTATTATTTTGTTGGACCATTTCGCAGGGAGATTCATTGTTGCTTTCTGCTGTTTGTGGTGAGGTATTTTGCGTTATATACCATTTCTCCACATCAGGAATGAGGATTTTTACGGTTATTCCTTTTTCCCGCAATAATTTGATTTCTTCGTACGACAAGTCAGTAGTGATCATGTATCCCGGAATAACGACTCCGTGGTCAGCTTCGATACCCAGTTTTAGTAATTCTGTCTGATTGGTGGGGTTAAAAAGCACAGATGCCCTGGCAAAGTCCTGGGCTTCCAGGAAGCAAGTCCCGGACAAGAAAAAAAATGGTAAAAGAACCTTGAGCATAAATTTTTTTTAAGATAAGCGACAAAACAACGATTATAAATCAAGTAATCAGGCACATAAAATGGGTAAAATGTAAAATTTTGACTTTAATCAACCAATTGAAGTTTTGTTTTAGACCAAAAATAGTATCTTTGCATTCTACAAACAATTCACAATTAAATTCATATTGCTTAATCATGAAAAAAAATCTTACATTGCTTTTAGCATTCGTATTGATGGTATTAACTCAAGTTACTGCCCAAAACACAGGTGACGAGATTTTTGTACTTGACCTGAAAATTGACGGCAACACTACCACTTACAAGAACGGTGCCTGCGGTTTCAGTGCACCTGCCGACTGGGCTGGTCCTATTGATGCTGATGTTTGTTACCCAATTGTTTGGGGTTATGACATTACTCCTGACTCAGTGGGTTGCGATTCTATCGCTAATGATTACACCGGTAAAATGGTGATGATCCGTCGTGGCACCTGTGAATTTGGTGCAAAAATGTTGAATGTGCAAAAAGCCAATGGCGCTGCAGGTGCAGTATGCAACAATTATGCTGCTGCCAATGGTGATGCGTGTAATGCGCCGGGTATGGGTGTTGGTGCCGTAGGCGCGCAGGTAACTATTCCTGCCGTACTTTTCTGCCGCGACCTGACTGATGCTGTAGACAATGCACTGAAGGCAGGAAAACAACCTGTGATGTGTTTCCGTCGCCTTAGCGTACACAGTCCATCTGCGGAATTAACACATGCTATTCCTGTTACGCAGGCTGATACCATGGGTACATTCACGGTAAGTTGTGTCAATCGTACTGGTGTTGCTCAGGACTTTACTGCTAAAGCTGAGATTACTGACCCAGCTGGGAACATTACCATTTTGACAGCCACTCAGTTCATCGAGCCAGGCGGAGACTCCATTATTGGTTTTCCGTTCTACGTGCCGGTTCCACAAATTGGAACTTTTCATACTGTTTATTCTGTTGATTTAGCACAAAGTGCAGGTGATACCGTTTACCGGGATTTCATCATGACACCGCATACTTTTGCTACTGACAACCTTCAGTTGAATGGTGGTGCAGCTAATAATGCATCTTTTGTTACTGGTGGTAATGTATACAGTGCTGCTGCTTTGTACCAAACTGGTGCTGCGGGCATGACTGTTAAATTAGCGTCCTTCGGTATCAATAACGCTGCTGCTGTTGCAATTCCAGATAATCCTGCAGCCAACGTTGTGAACGTAGTGCTGTATGATGCTGACGTGGCTGGCGACGGCGTGTCTGATCTGGGAACTGGTCTTACTGCATTCAATGCACTGCCATTCGTAGCGTTCAATGACTTTGAATTTAGCGCTACTACACCAGTGGATTCTATTTTTGAAGTGGAGCTTACGCCAATTGATGGCGATAAAGTGGTATTGTTGCCTTATCACCTTTACTACCTTCGCCTGATTTACGACGGTAATGCTGCTGCAAGCGGTATTCAGTTGTCGTTCACTTGTTCAAGAGATGCTAACTACGACATTATCTTCAATGGTAATTCAGTCACGCCTATCACATTGGACGCCCTTTACAGTGGCTGGAGCGGAGCAACTGTTGTTGCCCGTTTACACGACGAAGCATTCGTAGCACCGGGTGTTGCTGTTAAGCCAGTAGCACTTGCTAATACAAAATTCACAGTTACGCCAAATCCGGCAGTTGACTACGCTAATGTAAATCTGCAATTGGCTAACCAGAACAAATCTGTGGTAGTTTCGCTGATGGATTTCAATGGTCGTATCGTTTCTTCACAAACGGTTAAAAACTTCCAGAACGGTCAGGTGAAATTAAACACCACCAGTTTGCCTTCTGGTAACTACGCTGTTGCTATTCGTACCAGCGAAGAAGGTTCTGCAATGACTAACTTGATGATTTGTCACTAATTTGACATCAGACTTGCGGTTTTAAATCGTCGGTTAAAATGATAGCGCCGCTTCGGAGTAATCCGGAGCGGCTTTTTTAATTTAAAAAATGATGTTGCCAGCAGCAACATGCATACTGAAATTATAAAAATGCAGACCTTTACCGTATGGAAGATCAAGAAAAGCCATCCCAGCCTGAAACACTACTCCCGCTGGAGCCATCACCAAGTATCATTTCCTTTGCCGATAGAGATATCAGTAAAAGATATGATGATGTTTATGAAATAAGAACGCCTGATGAAATCATTGCTGTTCGATGGCGGTCGGGCGCTTATGAATTTGTCAGTGAAAGTGGCATTGCATTGCGTATTCAAGTGTTGCAACAAGGAATTGTCCGGTTCCGGTATTCTCCTGACGGCGAATGGGAGCGCGATTTTTCTTATGCAATAAGTCCGGATTTTGAACCGGAGAAATTGAATGTAACCCTGAATGAAACCAAAAATGAATATGTTCTTTCTGCTGATTTACTTCAGGTAGTAGTGGCTAAAACAGGCATGAAAGTTCGGATTTTTGACCATGATGATCATTTGTTGCATGAAGACGAAGAAGGGTTTTCTGCGAGACGTACAGTTTTGGAGGGATGGGATCAGGTATCGTTAAGGACCAATTGTCACCGAAAAACATTATTTTATGGACTTGGCGACAAATCTGCGCCGGGCTCTAATCTTCATGGGAAAAAGTTTGAGAACTGGTGTACGGATGCCTACGCATTTGGGAAAGAAACCGATCCGCTTTACCGGGATATTCCGTTTTATTATGCCGTTCAAATGGGGATTGCCCACGGCATTTTTTTAGATAATTCTTACCGGAGCACCTTTGATTTTAATACCCGGGATGAGGGTGTATCGCAGATGACTGCCGCTGGTGGTGAAATCAATTTTTATTTTATTTACGGTCCGGATTTGATGCAGGTGGCCAAACGGTATCACAGGTTGACAGGCGTTCATGAGATGCCACCGGTATGGGCACTGGGATTTCACCAATGCCGGTGGAGTTATTTTCCCGATGCCCAAGTCGTAGAAATAGCGGAAAGATTCAGAACGGAAAAAATTCCCTGTGATGCGATTTATTTAGATATCGATTATATGGATGAATACCGTTGTTTTACCTGGAATCCAGCATATTTCCCTAATCCGAAAGCATTAGTGGAGCGATTGAAAAAATCGGGATTTCAAACGGTGATTATGGTTGATCCAGGCTTGAAGGAGGACACAGCGTATCCCGTATATACCGAAGCATTGGAACAAGGCCATTTGTTGAAAACAGCAGATGGTAAAGTAGCAAAAGCGCCAGTATGGCCGGGTTTCTGCGCTTTTCCGGACTTTACCAAAGCGTCTGTGCGGGAATGGTGGGGTAATCTGCACCGGGAATTATATACTGTTACGGGGATAGGTGGACTGTGGAATGACATGAATGAACCAGCTGTTTTTTATGTCAATCGCAAGACTTTACCCGACAATGTGATGCATGATTATGACGGTGAGGCCTGTAGCCATAAAAAAGCGCATAATATTTATGGCTTGCAAATGACCAGAGCCTCCCATGAAGGATTAAAAAAGCTAAAACCAGAAAAACGGCCCTTCCTGTTGACCCGGGCCACTTATGCTGGCGGACAACGGTATGCTGCCGTTTGGACGGGTGACAATTGTTCTTCCTGGGAACACCTACAGATTGCCAATATCCAGTGTCAACGACTTTCTATCTCAGGATTTTCATTTTGCGGGACCGATATCGGTGGCTTTGCCGGAGATCCGGATGGAGAATTATTTACCCGTTGGTTACAACTTTCCGTCTTTCACCCTCTAATGCGAACCCATTCCATGGGACATCATACCAGTGGAGATGCAGTGGACGGAGAGGCGGCTATCATTGAAGCAGAGACCAATCCTGAACGTGGAAGACAGGAGCCGTGGGCTTTTGGTGAAAAGTGGACACAAATAGCCAGGACCGCGATTGAACTGCGGTATTGTTTGCTCCCTGTAATATATACCGCCTTTTGGCGGATGATTAAGGAAGGGATTCCTGTAATCAGGCATACCGTTTTTGAAAACCCATCGGACCCCAAACTCTGGAATGAGGAACGGGATTTTCTTTTTGGTGACCATTTATTAGTCAGCCCGGTGATACAATCAAGGGTTCAAAGGCAAATGGTTTATCTGCCGAATGGAAATTGGTACTATTTTTGGAGTGGACAACAATGCACTGGAGAAGTCTTTGTGAATGTTGGGCTGGACCAGATTCCCTTTTTTGTGCGGGAAGGTGCAGTAATAGTAACTTATCCAATCAGACAGCACACCGCAGAACAGATCGAAGAAGTTACCCTGTATTGTTACTATAAACAGGGTAGTGAGACAAGCTATTTCTATGAAGATGAAGGAGATGGAATGGGATATCAGTTTGACAATTATGGATTAATAACTTTTGAAACAACTGGTGATTTGTCGAACTATACCCTAAACAGGGTAAAAAGTGGGCTTTGGTCGCCTGTTAGCAGAAAAACAAAAATCTATTTGATTGGGTTTCCTACATTTGCTCATAAATGCGTAATCGATGGTGTGGAAATGCCTGTAAAAGAAATTCGGTTGCGCGACAGAACGCTTTACTCAATGATAACCGACACAGACTTTAAATCAATCTCATGGCACGCTTAAACTGGACACGAATTGCGTATCACGCGCTCTTTTGGACCGTGTATGTACCGCTAAATGCCGCGTTAGCATGCCTCGTTCAGGGCCTCAGTGTTTATGATTACTTCCTTTCGGGAGTAACTTCAGAACTAATATTGGTGCCTGTAAAAATGCTTTTTGTTTATTATATTTTTTACTTTGTAATTCCCTTGTTCCTGGAGCGGAGTAAGGTGTTAACATTGATATTAACTTCGTTGCTTGGGTTTATTGTCACTGCTATTTTATACCGTTGTGTTGATACATTTATTTATTTGCCCATTTTTCACCCGGAAATAACCGCTGCAGTATTTGACCCCATCAATATTGCTTTGGCTTCTTTTGATATTTTTATTACAGCCAGCGCGGCTACCACTATCAAGATGATCCGGGTACACTATGCCAGTATGGATTATGAAAAGGAATTGATCCGCGAAAAACTGAGTTCCGAACTTGATTTTTTAAGAGCGCAAACCAATCCACACTTTCTTTTCAATACGTTGAATAATTTGTACGGATTGGCTCGAAAGAAGAGTGAAAAAACGCCCGACGCGGTGCTGATGCTCTCTAAAATTATGCGTTTTATGTTATACGATTGCCGGTCGCCCCGCATACCCGTTTCCGGAGAATCCAAGGTAATCCGCGATTATATTGAATTGGAAAAACTTCGGTACAATGACCGGCTTACCGTTCATTTTGAAGAAAATTTAGATGCCCCAAGCGCACTAATTGCCCCTTTGCTGCTGTTGCCTTTCGTTGAAAATAGTTTTAAACATGGTGCCCATTCTTCTACAGACGCTGCTGAAATAAAAGTGCGATTGACGTTAAAAAATAATCAATTGGATTTTTCTGTCGAAAATACCTTTGATGAAGAAGAAGGCTTTAAAAAAGACCTGAGTGCCAGCGGTATTGGGTTGCGCAATGAACGCAGGCAGCTGGAATTACTTTATCCTGATTGCCATGAACTGACCATCTCAGATGAGAATGGCTGGTACAAAGCCCATCTTAAGATAAATTTGGCACAGGATAATTAGCCTTAAAAACCGAAGCGTCGGTTAAGAAGAATTATGAATTAAAAAGGTACGCTTCGGTTTTAATGACTTCGACTAACCGTAATTAGTTGTTTGACCGGTGTTTTGTTACCTGCCGGTATAATAGACAACGTATAACAACCACTCACTAAAGGTATTCTGAATTGGTTGATACCTTTATGGACAGTGTCAGTATGAATTGTTTGGCCTGTTGTGGAAACGATACTTAAAGCACCATTCTCCTGATAAGGCCAGTCCACCTGAAAATTTCCGCCGCTGCATGGATTTGGATATACCTTGAAGCTGGGTTCAGCAATATCCTGCACTGTAACTGCTTTCCAGGTATCGAAAAGTTTTTGAAGCGAGTCGATTGGCTCCATTCCAGTAGGTAATGAAGGTACATTCAGGTCCAGAAAAAAGTTGCCTGCCTGATCTTCGGGTTTGGCCATCCGGATAAATGCCGAAAGGGAGGATGTTCCATTGGCGGTGCATCGAGAATCTGCGCCCACCACATTAGCACCCTGTAAGGTGTACATAAGGCGAATGGCCAAAGGCAAACCTTCTGTTGCGATAAAATGCGCTTCCATACTGTCCAAAATTTGGGGTCCCAGAAGGATATTGCCCTGAATAGCATAGTTCACGCCAGTACGGTGTCCTTTCCAGTCGAAACAGGAGTTGCCAGTGTAAGCAGCAGATCGTGGTTGGCCCATACTATCAAAATCCACAATACCATACTGTCGTTTCAGATTTCCAAATAGTCCTTCAGCGTCATTTTGTTTGAGCCAGGTAATGATTTCCTGTGGAGAAAGCCCTTCCTGCATTTTTTGGCGGGCATTGTTCTGGTTGGCCGCCACCCAATAGGATTGTGTGTGGATTGCACCCCTGCCAGGGAGAAGATCGCTGATAATGATAGCGCCGCCGCTACCCGGGAAACTGATGTTGTCGAGGCAAGAGGCTCCTGCACTGCCCACTTCACCCGTATTGGGGTCTACGGCGACGATGGAGAAAGTGTCCTGGGCATAAGTGCGAAAAACGAAGAACAGCGTAAAAAAAGTGATGTATAGTCTCATTGAAAGAAGTAAATAAGTTAAGCACAAATTTTGCCAGATCTAACCGGAATTTGTAATGATTTTAAAAAAATCATAAAAAAAAGTTGACTATAAAAAAATTGTTACCTCATATTTGCATTGATTATAAAAAAATTGTCAAATAAGCTTATGCGAAACAGGGTAGACCACCGGTGAGCGGTGATGATTTTTTCAGCCGGGACAATTTGATGGAAAAATTGTGCAGACGGTTGAATATATGTACCAATTAATGGAGTACCCTTGTGCGGGGTACACGTTTGTATATGTGAACACAGAGGCCATTGACGACCCGCAAATATTTTTTAAAAAAGTGACGGAAGAAGTACTGCTCAGTGATGCAGTCTCCAAATTACAAAAGACAAAAGCGCACTTCATCAACTCAATGACAATCTATTAAGCCGATTAAAGAAGATTGGACTCATCGAACTGAACCAAAAAGCGGAAGAAAACTACTCGGATGTTTTTGCTGACTTGTTATCAAAAATTAGTCCGGTGGAGCTCAAGTTGGTAATCATGGTGGATGAATTTCCGAGTACAGTGGCCAATATCGCCAAAAAATCAGGCGATGGGACGGCCGTGCGATTTCTGCAAATGAACCGTACTCTTCGGCAGATATCCACTAAAGCCGTTCAAATGATTTATACAGGTTCTATTGGACTTCCAGCGTTAGTAAGCCGCTTGTCGGCATCCGAATCGGTGAATGATATGTATAATTTTGAGATACCGCCATTCACCGCTGAGGAAGCCTTTGATCTTTGTAAAACGCTTTTTGCAAAAGAACAAGTCAATATTTCAGATGAATTGATCCGGCAATTATTGGAGAGGATTGGTTGGTTAATGCCATTTTTTGTTCAGTTAGCAGTTAGCCAGGTCTCGGATATTTATTTTGATAATAAGAAGACTCCGGTGACAGCAGAAAATTTAGAGGAAGCGATCGAACGCAGCAGTGGCTTGCGGAACAATAATCATTTTGAAAGTTATTACCAACGGATCAATAATTCATTCAAAGCAGATGGGGCTGCTTTTGCGCATGATTTGTTGCGTAAAATAGCACACCAGGATGCTGTACCCGTGGAAGAAGCATTTACAGGTGCCGATGGCAATGAAACAGAACGCCGGCGGTTTATATTAAACAGCTTAGAATTAGACGGGTATATCACACAATTTCAGGGCACATTTCGGTTTCATTCCCCTATTCTCCAGCAATGATGGAAGCGGTATTCGTATTGATTTTCAAGACATTAACTAATGGTAGCAGGTAAACAACTTATCGCCAATATTTATAATCCGGATAATTTTTCCCGGAAGGAACTCATTGACCGGTTCGTGGTGCGGCTGGATTTTTTTGAACGGTTATACTTAGAGTTAAAAGACTCCAAAATGGATAAACCGGAGCAGCAATACCTCCTGGTAGCGCGAAGAGGGATGGGGAAAACGACCTTTCTTTTGCGCCTGGCATACCAGATGGAAAACGACCCTGATATCAACACCTGGATGCTTCCCGTAGTGTTTAATGAAGAGGAATACGGCATTGACCAGTTGGAATTGTTTTGGGAAAAGGTGGCCCGAAACTTAGAAGAACACTATCCTGAATTTGATGGTCTGCAACAAGAAATGGCCGATTTATACGAGCCCAATAAGGACAAAGAACAGGTCTTTGAAGAAGAAGCATTCCTGCTGCTGCTACACAGATTAAGGGCGAATGGCAAAAAAATAGTACTGTTTATTGATAATTTTGGCGACATTTTTAACCGGTTTAAAACCTGGGAAATACAACGCCTGCGCACCGTGCTGCAAACCATACCTGACCTGCGGATAGTAGGTGCCAGTTCCATTGTTTTGGATCAGGTGTATAATGCGCAGCACCCGTTTTATGAGTTTTTCAGGGTGAAAGACTTAAAAGGGCTTTCGTTAGAAGAAACCAAAACCTTATTGCGCTCTTTGGCCTCCTTAGAAAATGATACCAATGTCATTGATATTGTTGAAAATCAAACAAGAAGAGTGGAATCCCTCAGACGGCTCACCGGCGGTGTTATCCGGACGATCATTTTACTGTATGAAGTTTTTTCAGAGGAGCGGGATGGTAAAGCCCTCAAGGATTTAGCGATAATTGTCGACCGGACCACGCCTTTGTACAAAGACCGTGTGGACGATCTCCCCGCCCAGCAAAAAAAGATTGTGGATGCTATCGCCCAGGCATGGGACGGCGTCACCGCAAAAGAAATTTCCCTCCGTACCCGCCTCGAAACGAAAAATATTTCTGCCCAATTGTCTCCGCTGACCATCAGTGGGGTAGTGGAGAGGCGCCAGATTCCGAATACCAAAAACCATATTTACCTCATCAACGAGCGTTTTTTCAATATTTGGTATTTAATGCGGTACGGCCGCAAAGACAACCGCGTGATTTGGCTGACCCGATTCCTGGAGGAGTGGTGCGGCGATGGGGCGCATTTAGCAGAGCGAACACAAAAACATATTGAGGCACTTCAGCCGGGCACTTATGATAAGGACGGTGCCTATTTGATGACGGAAGCACTGGCGCGGGCAAAAGGACTTGACCGGGACGTCCAGCATAATTTGCTGACTGCTGCAAAAGGTTTTTTCCAGGAAATAGGAAGCGAATTGGCTGGACAACTTTCAGAATCGGATAAGTCTTTGCTGGAGAAGGCGAATGGGTTGATCAAAAGTGGAGAATATGGTGCTGCCATAAAGGAGTTGAATAAAATGGTGGAGCCTGATTTGTTTGCTTTAGGTACTGCCAATTATTATTTAAAGGACTTCAGAAAGGCGAGTGAATACATGCTGAAAGTCAATTCTGGGACATCATTATCTAACCTTGGGTTCATGTATGATAATGATCTAAAAGACACTTTGAAAGCGGAGGCGTATTATTTGAAGGCGATTGAAAAGGGGAATATTGCTGCATTAAATAACCTTGCAAATTTGTATACGGAGAAGAAGGAGATTGAAAAAGCGGAGGAGTACTATTTGAAGGCGATTGACAAGGGTAGTGAAAGTGCTGTAAATGGTTTATGCTGGATGTATTTTACTTCAGTTCAAAAGAAAACTGACGCAATTAAATTAGCAAAAGAACTGGCTGCATCAGCGGATTTATCAACTCATGTAGCACATACTGCCGCTTCAGTTTTACTTTGGAATGAGGAGTATGAATCCTGTATTGAAATTAGCAACCATTTTTTATATGACGAAGGCATTATTGCTGAATCTGAAAAAAGCTATATCGACTTTCTCCTGCTCTGCCTCGCCAAAAAACAATACGATTTTGTTTACAACTACTTCAATGGTGAAAAAGGGCAGGCACTCCAGGTGAAAGACCGCTTCAAACCAGTGTGGTATGCCCTGATGTATTTTATGAAGGAGCAATATCCATTGGAATATATCCGGATGGGGGATGAACTCAAGGAGACTGTGGAAGAGGTGGTTGCTAAGGTGAGGGAATATGCAGAAAAATATAGTTAAATCTTCTCCATCGCCATCTCCACTAATCGCTCCACTGCTCGCGCCGGATTGCTGCTAAACGTCCCGAGCGCCCGATTGGCCAAAATAACACTCAGCGAAACCGCCTGGTGGCCCAACAGGTGCGACAGCCCAAAAATAGCAGCTGTTTCCATTTCCAGGTTAACTATTCTATTGCCTTGGTATTCAAAACATTGCAGCATATCTAAATAGCCGGGGAAACGGACGGGTGCCCGCAATTGACGGCCTTGAGGGCCATAGAATCCTGGGTTGGTTGCGGTAATTCCCTCGTGACATGCATTACTGAACAATGCCCGAAGAGCAATGTCGGCTGGCGCATAGTACGGCGCGAGCGGGAAATTCCAAAGTCCGGAACAATGCGCTCGCAATGCCTGCACATATTCGTGATCCTGGAGGTCTTTTGCATCGTAGAATTGTAATAAGCCATCCAATCCGAAAGCGCCGGAGGAGGATACAAAGGAATCGACCGGCAGTTCTCCCTGCAAACCACCAGTGGTACCCAACCGGATGATTTTTAAGGCAACGGGGTGGGGGAGCGGTGTTTTAGTTTTCAGGTCGATATTGACCAATGCATCCAATTCATTCAGTACTATATCGATATTGTCGGGACCAATACCGGTTGAAATGACGGTGACGCGCTTTTTTCCGAGAAATCCCGTGTGCGTCACAAATTCACGCCGTTTTACTTTACAGTCTATTTTGTCGAAATACCTGCTCACTTTACTTATCCGGCCTGGATCGCCCACGGTGATAATGGTATGTGCTAATTGGTCGGATTGAAGCCCCAGATGGTAAATGCTACCGTCTTTATTGAGAATTAATTCTGCTGCATTCATGTTACCAGGTTATTTGTTGGATATATTGGGCAAAGATAAGGAATGCAGTCAGCATAGTTCTCAGGAATGCATTCGTTTCTACTGATTTAATTGGTATTTGAAAGTGGCGCAGTACTTTTGTCCGCTAAAAATATAATGCTATGCTTCAAAATAACACAATTCGATTCCTTTTGATTGGTTTAATGTTGACAGTGTTCGCCGGCTGTAAAAATTATATTGGTAATCCGCATACAGTCGCATTGCCCGATGCCAAGGTGCCGGTGATAAGCTCCGATTTAAGGGCGGAGCCAGGCAATTGGTGGACAGGGTTGGTGCACAATACAGTTGAAATTTCCTTTTCCAGGAAAGATATTGCAGACATGGCAGTTACCTTAGCAGAAAAACACCCTGGTGTTAAAATCGTAAAAACAGAAAAAGGGGATAGCCCCAATTATCTTTTTGTCACTTTGCAGATTGCTCCGAAAGCAAAGGCTCAAAATGTGCAATTGGTGTTTCGAAATCCGAAAACGGCCTTTTCTTTCTCCCATGAGTTTCCTATTTTGGCACGCAACACCAAACCTAAAGCCCAAGGTGTCGATAGTCGCGATGTGGTTTATCTGATCTTTCCTGATCGGTTTGCCAATGGCGATCCGACCAATGATAATGTGCCGGGAATGTACCAGGGACTGCAACGCGACTCACTTACAGGCCGCCATGGTGGCGATCTTCAGGGGATTATTGACCATCTGGATTATTTGCAGGATCTTGGGGTTACCGCGCTTTGGCTGAACCCTGAACTGGAAAATGACCAGGAAATAGAATCCTACCATGGGTATGCCTTAACGGATCACTACCTGGTGGACCGCCGTCTGGGAACGAATGAATTGCTGAAGGAATTGGTGGATAAAGCACATGCCCGGGGGATGAAAGTCGTCAGGGATGTGGTGGTAAATCATGTGGGTATTAAACACTTTTGGATGAATGATTTGCCCACCAAAGACTGGATTAATCAATGGCCGGTATTCACGAATACGACTTACAGGGCACCCACCCTTGTTGATCCTTATGCTGCTGCAGATGATAAAAAGCGATTCAGTGATGGGTGGTTTGTACCGCACATGCCCGATCTGAACCAGCGCAACCCGCATTTGGCTAATTATTTGATTCAGCAAGCGATCTGGTGGGTCGAATATGCTGGTTTTGATTGCCTTCGTATTGATACGTATACGTATTCCGAGCAGCAATTTATGTCGCGTTGGTGTGCCGAACTCAGAAAAGAATATCCGCAAATTGGAATGTTTGGAGAGATATGGGACCATGGCGTGGTGATGCAGGGTTTTTTTGCGGATAATCAGCCGATGTCTCGCGCAGGATTTGATTCAAATTTGCCGGGCACCATTGATTTTCAGTTGATGTTTGCCATTAATGAAGGATTAAACAGGGAACAGGGTTGGACAGAAGGTATTAACCGGGTATATTATACCCTTGCACAGGATTACTTTTATCAAGATCCTTTGAGAAACCTTATCATGCTCGATAACCACGATTTTTCCCGCTTCTATTCTGTTGTAAATGAAGACTATAGCAAGTATGAGAGTGGATTGGCTTTTTTGTTGACCACCCGTGGTATTCCACAACTCTATTACATGACAGAAATTTTAGGAACAGGCAATGACTATCCATCGCACGGCAATATTCGCAAAGATTTTCCGGGAGGATGGGCTGGTGATAAAGCGAATAAATTTACGGCTGCAGGAAGAACCGAACAGGAAAACAGGGCATGGAATTTTGACCGGACACTCATCCGGTACCGTAATTCCCACCCGGTTTTGCAAACGGGCAAATTAATGCAGTTTGTACCTGACAAAAGTGTTTACGTATATTTCAGGTACAATGAAAAAGACAATCCAGTGATGGTGGTCATCAATACTGCTAATTCGGAGCGTACCTTTGATACAGCGCGTTTTGGAGAAATGATGGAGGGGTATTCCACAGGAATCAATGTGATCAGCGGTGCCAAAATAACTAACCTGACGTCTTTAACTGTGCCAAAGCACTCACCGTTGGTGTTGGAACTCCGGAAAGAGTAAGCACTCAGCGAGAGTAGGCGGTAGGTAAATAAAAAAGCAGGCAGTGCAGAGAAAGGGAAAAAAATAAGCCTACTTTCTTTTTTTCTGTATGCTGCCTATTCTTTCCTGTTGCCGCTAAAATCTGCTGTTGTTAAACATGGCATTTCTACAATAATACAATCGTTGTCAATGCTGGTTGGCCAGATTCCAGGAGCGAATGCGCTGTTTTCGGGTATTTGAAGTTGTTGTGCGATGGCTTCCGGAATTGTTTTAGGGGATTCAATCAGAAAACCGGATGGGGTGAAAAACATGCCCCCGGTAATGGGGTGCATACTTTTCATAGGGAATTGCAGGTGGATTTTGCCGGGTGATGGCTGTGATAATATCGCTTTTACATGTCTGTGATCATTGGGCACAAATTGATGCCAATACAAAGGTTTTTTTTCCTCTTCAATACTGCAAATTCCATATTTAGCACAATTTGAAGCGGGGTTTCCAAGGATGATTGTTACTAATACTTTTTTCATATATTATATTTTTGCCTTTAATGGTATTTTGTAAAAAAGAGGATCATTACTCCAAACACTGTAACAAAATCCAGCAGTGTGTGGAGTGGGGCTTGGGTCTTCCGATTTACAGAAACATGCTTCCAGATTGGTTTCATCGTATCCACAACTGCCACAGGAATCGCCAATACAGGCATACCAGGAATGTGCAGCGTAGTAATTTCCTCCCTCCTCTTTGCGCAATTTGAGGACCACTACAATCGATTGTTCAATTTTATCTATTTCCCGGCCTTCAATAAAAATATACCAGTCATCGTAAAGTTGCTTTTTATAAATTGATTCTATTTGCCCCAGTTTTGTAACACGGATGTCCACCGCTCTTACCATTACCTCCTCACTGACCATAAACCGCATTTTTCCGTTAACAATAGATAATACCGGATCGTGTTCCGGATCAAAATACTCTTCCTCTTGTGCTTGTCCGGCAAGTGAAGGTGCCCACAAAAGTATGGTGATAATATTTAAAAAAAGATAAATTATTTTTTTCATGATAAATTATTTTTCTATATACAGAGTGGTTTTGGCCATGGGGAAATCAGAAATCCGCAGAACGGGAGAAACCGGCGGACAGCCGCCGTTGCTACTGCATTCACACCCTGCTTTGCAATCCTGACAATCTGAGCCGCAAGTAACACTTTGGTTGGAAATATAATATGCCTCCTGTAATCCTTTGTACAAGAGAATATTGTGATAAAAAAGGTGGCTGGGTGTCCCTTTGAACCGGATGCAAAATGCCAGGTATAATTTTCCATTTTTTTGTAATGGGGCTACTTCCACTACCTGGGCAATGGCTGGAACCTGGGTTTTTAATGATTTTGCCAGGATAAAATCACTGACGATCAGTTGAATGCTGCTGTCCATATCGACTGCTACGGGCATGAGTTGGGGGTCGAATTCAGGATTGATGGTACTGGTGGTAACCTGCGCAATTAAAACATCGGCAGACAAGGCCAGCAGGAAGGAGAGAAGTATTATCTTTTTCATTAATTTTAATATGTTTAGTCGTTGGAGAAATTGCCGTAAAGCATGTCTTTAAGTTTTGAGCCTTGAACTTCCGGCATTCTGTAGGCGCTGTTGAATTTGTCAAGGGTTTGGTCAATATCCGATTTGAGTTGTTTAAACTGTGCAGGAATGGTTTCGCTGCACACTTTTTCATTCTCATAGCTATCGGCTATTTTGGAAAATTTCTTGTAATACTCTGTGCCTTGTCCCACAAAACTGCTGTACCGTTCAATGAACTGTGTTACCCTGTCGAGAGAAAACTGCAGGTTCACAGTTGCTTTATTAATAAGCCGCTGGTCCAACTGCTGGATGCCGGTAGCGCCATTGGTCCCACCGTATGGGGAGGTCGGATTGGGGTTGCTGTTTTCTCCTATTGCTTTTGCCACATAGGTATCGAGCATGGAATAGAGTCTTTCCCAATCATCGCTGTCGCGGCAACTGATCAGCGGAATCGTATAACCCACTTGTCGGGCACATTCTGAAAACAACAATTCACATTCTTTTTTTAAAGTGAGATTGGCATCCTTCAGGTAACCCGTTTCATAATAAATTACATTCAGGTCATTGTGCATTCGAACGGTAAAATCAAGGATGCAGGACAGGTTTTGCAGGCTCTCTTTTTTTTCTGAGTTATTTTCCCCCATACTAGTAACCATCCCCACTACTGTGAAAGCCGCCGATAGATAAGGATTGGATTGAAAAATAGCAGGCATCTGGAAATTGAATTTTTTCTTCATTTTTTCATCAATGTTCGTCTTCGCCTCTTTGAACTCCGGGTAACTGTGCGGATTGGTCAATTCCATCATTCCTTGCTGTGTCTTCAGGCTTGTAAAATGGTGGTCCATACTCAGCACTTTTTCGTACAGCATTTTGATGATTTCAATGCTTTTCCGGTAGCGGAGCTTGAGCAGTTTCAATTCGTGTTCTTCCTGAAAGACCTGAAGTGTTTCCTGCAATTGTCCCCGCTCCCACATGAGTTCAAAACCGCATGCTGCAGTGCGGTTGCGCGGGTCATTTAGTGCCGTATTAACATCGTAAAGTCGCATACGGAGCGATTCTGTCTGGAGGTCCAATGTTCGGTTCAGTTGCTCATATTCAGCGGCAGCATCACTGATAAATGGTTTTATCCAGGTGCTCATAGAATCAAATTCCGGCCCATGTAACGAAGAGCCGGCTGGGGCGGCAGGTAAAAAAACAGGGGTAAATAAACCTGCCATAAGGATTAGTACGAAGGTTATCCGTGCTGTATTCAAGTAAAAAGTGGAAATTATCATGATCGAAAAATTGAAGTGATGAATAAGAAATAATTGACAAATAACAATTTATTCATGTCAATAACGGATTCAAGTCACTTGAAAATGCACTTTTGGAGGCCATTTACAAGTGCGCCAAGGTCATTATTTCCTTGTTCTTTACAGGAAAGAGAACTAATTGGAAATAATAATTTTTTTCGTCAGTACAGGACGATCGCTAAAGTGTACCACGACGAAATACATACCAGCTGGTGGTGGGTGATAATTGATTTGAATATCGGCAGCAGGGTGGGCAAAATGAAAGTCTGTCACTGTTTTTCCACTGCAATCAGTCAGTGTTATTTGGGTTACTGTGCCGGCATTCTTCAGAAAAAATTTGTGTTGTTGCTGCAAATGGAAAAATGCAAACTGATCTGGCAGCGCAACAGGAGCACTGTTTATCAATGGTGTAAAACCCAAAACAACGCCTGCGGAAGGTGTTCCTTCCATCCCTTTAAAACCAAAGGGCGGATAGCCGAGGGTGGGATTTCCGGCATTACCGTAGAGATAAACGTACTCAGATTCAGAAGGGATTAAAAAACCGATAACTGGTCCGGTTTCGTCAATTCCCTCATATACGAAGGAGGCGGTAATATGCTGCGGCCCAAAATGTACTTCGACGGCATTGGACCCTTCATACAGCCAAATTTGAAAATTAATAAAGTCAGTAACACTGCCAGAAATAAACCCTGTATTAGCCCATTGTATTTTTAAAATCCTGCTGCCTGGTATTCCTGCATTTTCAAAAGAAACAGGTGACAGTGATTCGGTAGCACCAGGCACAATCCAGAATAAATCGGTAATCGCGCCGCTGAACCCCGCCAAACAATGGTTGTCGCTCAAGGGACCATTACCGAAGTAAAGCGAAGAGCCCCAGGAAATACGAACGGTATCAAAAACGCTGTCACAGAACCTGAAGGAGAACCCTACCGGAATAGAAAATATACTGTTTCTGTTCCACGGAGCCCATTCATGGGTAATCGGTATACTATTTTGAAGCGTCAGGTATTCCTGAGATGATGTAGCAAACTGGTACGCAACGGTTTGTGCCGACAGATTATAACCTATAAAAAGCAACACGGACAGATTGAAAAATAGTTGTTTCATAAAATTGAATTTTTTTAAAAAAGACGAACCGAAGCCCCTTATTCCGAAAGGAATGGCCCAGAGGCCCCGGTGTCTTTCTTTCTCCGTTGCCGGAGAGCATTACGGTAGGGGATTGATCCCTGAAAACTGGAGTACTTCACTTTTGAAGCCTCCTTACGGTAGAAGATCGGTGTAATTTTTAATTTTCAATTTTCAATTTTCAATTTTAATTGGGGGTGATTCGTATGGGTTGTATTGTTGCTTTTCAATTTTAGTTGGGGGCGATTCGCGCGGGCTGTCCTGATGCTTTTAGCAATGATTAATACCAATTCATTACATTCATTTCCGGCATTTTGGACCAGGGTATCCTGGAGGTATTGCTGATCGTGAATGATCCTCAAATTGACTTTCGTTTTTCTTAACGCCTTTAAAATAGTGCTCATTGTATGAACAAAGTCCCTTTTGCTTTCTGCCCCTTTTGCTTCCGCATAATTCAATGCAGGAGCTGTTCGGGAACGCGCCAGTTGTCCGGCGAGATGTTTTGCGGCAATACCAGATGGCAGTTTGTCTACAATAAAAATTACCTGCCCGGCGAACTTAATCAGCCTTTCCTCGAGATCATATTTTCTTTCTGCTAGCTCCATTATCCGAAAAGGTTAAAATGCCTGTCCTTTACGCTCCCCAATTGGATATTGAAAGGTAAACATTGGCCATTGAACATTTTTATAAATTTCATACCACAAAGATGGGGGGTGTGTGTGCTTCCCCGCAAGGACACTTTACACACTTTTGGACAGGGCAAATTTTTATGCGGCGAATTTGAATGGAATTAGTAGGCTTGCTATTTCTTGTAAAGGATTTCAGGTGTTATTGGATTGCAGGAGAATACATTTGCAACAGCAATGATGTCTTGTGAGCGGCAATGGCGGTGGATGTTGGAGGCCGCTGGTATGCAAAAGAAGTTGGCATGGGCCGTTAATTACATCAACCTGATGGTGGTTCCCACCATTAAATGATGCTGCCAACAACCCATGCCACTCATTTAATTTGACGGTACATCCTCGACGATAACTTCCGTCACGTTGAATTGACTTTTCTTTTGGGTAGCAAAAGAAAAATTGTCAGGGCAGATTCCTGCCAGGGTAGAAATGAAATCCATAAGTATAGAAGATTTGGTGAAAAAATTGATTGGCTAAAAATAGGGTGGGAGAAGCGGCATATTCAAGGACATTTTTACGCTTGTTGGACAGGGGAAAATTAGTGTTGGTGATCAGTTAATCAGTTTTCAGTCGAAGTGTCGACACGACGATTGGTAAATGATTAACCGGTAACTGATATTACTATATCCTGATTTTTGCCTACTTTTGCACCAAAATATTCTTGTGCAACAATACCACGACCTTTTACGGCATATTCTCGACAACGGGACCAAAAAAGCAGATCGCACCGGCACTGGTACCATTAGTGTTTTTGGATACCAGATGCGATTCAATCTTCAGCATGGATTCCCCTTGGTAACCACCAAAAAAGTCCACCTGAAAAGTATCATTTATGAATTGTTGTGGTTTTTGCAAGGCGATACCAATACTGCGTGGTTAAAAGAAAATGGCGTAAGTATCTGGGATGAATGGGCAGATGCTGCCGGCAATCTCGGACCTGTTTACGGTAAACAATGGCGGTCGTGGTCCGGACCTGATGGCAGGGTCATTGATCAGATAGATGAGGCTGTTAAAACCATACAAACGAATCCCGACAGCCGGAGAATTATTGTTTCAGCCTGGAATGTTGCTGATATTCCGGCAATGAAACTGGCTCCCTGTCATTGTCTGTTCCAGTTTTATGTGGCCAACGGGCGGCTTTCCTGCCAATTATACCAACGGAGTGCTGATGTATTCCTGGGTGTTCCTTTTAATATTGCTTCCTACGCACTGCTCACCATGATGATAGCGCAGGTATGCGGCCTGGAGCCTGGTGATTTTGTGTGGACTGGTGGCGACACGCACTTGTACATCAATCACTTAGAACAAGTTGACCTGCAGTTGTCCCGGGAAATACGTCCTTCGCCGCTCATGAAACTCAACACTGAAATCCAGGATTTGATGGATTTTAAATTTGAAGATTTTGAATTGCAGCAGTATAATCCGTGGCCGGGGATCAAAGCACCGGTGGCGGTATAATTGTCTCCGGCTTTGTTCCATCATCGCCGACAACTAATCCACGGATAACTGGTTAAGTAATTATATTTTTTCGCACCTTTGCATCACTAATACCTCATACTTAATACCTCATACTTAATACTTATCCTTTTCCGATGAAAAAATTACTTTTGGTGTTTTTGGCGCTGCTTTTCCTCAGGAGTGTTTCCTTATATGCACAGGACCAACGGGTGGTGGCGGTACCCAAGCCAGCTGAATATTATCAAACCCGCTTAGAGCGGTTGTACAAAGCCATTGATGTTAAAGACCAAACGGCAGCAGTTGCCCGTTATGAACGGGATCTGATGGCGGCGATGAGAGAAGCCATTGAGGCAGCAGGTTCCCCTGCGGAAGGAAGTACTGAAGCGCGGTTCAAACAAGAAATGATAATCATATTGCAAAAATTTGAAGGCTTTTCTTTTGTAAATGCCGCTAAATCAGTTGCTGATGAACATCTTGCCCTTATGGAATCATTCCTGGGCATGATGATAAAATAATATTTTTAATTGATCAAAAAGATACACAATACCTATGGGTGATTCCATTAAGTTAGACGACTGGAAATCCGAACAAGACGAATGGATTGAGGCGCTTGGAGAAATTCTTGAAGGAGAAGGCAAAGGGCGTACCGAAGAGTTGTTCCAAAAACTGCGTTATTTTTTAGCCCGTAATGGGGTGGCCAATGGAGGCGTAGCCCTGAACACACCATACCTCAATACCATCAGTGCTGATGACCAGCCCGCTTATCCGGGTGATGCAGCATTAGAGCAGCGCATTGAAGAAGTGATTCGCTGGAATGCCCAGGCAATGGTACTGCAGGCGCAGGATAAAAACGTCGCTCTCGGTGGTCATATTGCCACTTTTGCGGCTTCTGCCACGATGAATGAGGTATTGTTTCACCACTTTTTACGGAAAAGAAGTGCTGACTACGGCGGTGACTTATTTATGATGCAAGGCCATGCTTCACCGGGTATTTATGCCCGTGCAGCCTGGGAAGGCCGGTTGAGTGTGCAGGCTATTGCTGATTTTCGCCAGGAGACCCTCGGCGGTGTGAGCAGTTACCCGCACCCGCGTCGCATGCCGAAATTTTGGCAGGCACCAACAGTGAGTATGGGCCTCGGACCAATGACCGCCATTTATCAGGCGCGGTTTATGAAATACCTGGAAAATCGCAGCCTGAAACCACAAAATGGCGGACGGATTTGGCATTTTATTGGCGATGGTGAAATTGATGAACCGGAAATATACGGAACGATCGGTTTGGCCAGTCGCGAAAATCTCGATAATCTGGTCTTCGTGATTCACTGTAATCTCCAGCGCCTCGACGGACCTGTCCGCGGTAATGGTAAAGTTATCCAGGAAGTAGAACGCCAATTTTACGGTGCATCCTGGGAGGTTATCAAAGTCATTTGGGCTGGTGAATGGGACGAACTGCTGACCAAAGACTTGGATGGCATTTTGCTGGCCCGCCTCGAGAGTATGGTCGACGGCGATTTTCAGGAACTCGGCTCTGCCAATGACGGCGCATTAGTTCGCAAAATGCTGACCAATGGCGACCAACGCCTGATTGATTTACTCGCGCCTTATTCCGACGATCAATTAAAAGCATTGCGCCGTGGCGGACATGACCGCAATAAAATATATGCAGCATACGATAAAGCAGTGAAATCGGGCAAACCGACGGCTATTATCATCAAAACATTGAAAGGATATGGAATGGGTAAAGCCGCCGAAGGTAAAAACAAGGCGCACCAAACCAAAGACCTCAGTGCAGACAGCCGGGTGGAAACTAAAAATCGGTATAAGATCCCGTTAAGTGATGAGGAGGCATTAGCCGCAAAATTCTGGTTCCCCGGACCTGATGATCCCGCTACCAAATACCTCCATGAGCGCCGCCAGGCACTCGGTGGTTACCTGCCCGAACGTTCGGATCAATACGATGAATTTAAATTGCCTGCGTTGAATTTGTTTGAAAAGCAACTCTTGGGCAGTGCCGGTAATGCGGGTAAAAAATTCTCCACCACAGCCGCTGTTGTGGATGTGATGAGCCAGTTGATTAAAAATCCGGAAGTTGGTAAATATATCGTGCCTATCGTTCCCGACGAGGCGCAGACTTTCGGAATGGAGCCGCTGTTCAATTCGGTTCAAATCTGGAACCAGAAAGGCCAGTTATACACGCCTTTGGAAATCGGTATTTCGGTAATAAAATACAAAGAGTCTAAAACGGGACAGGTATTGCAGGAAGGCATCAACGAAGATGGCGCAACAGCATCGTTCACGGCTGCCGGCACCGCTTATGCCTTGCATGGCATCCCAACAGTGCCATTCTATATTTACTACTCTATGTTCGGTTTTCAAAGGGTGGGCGACTTGATCTGGGCCGCTGCCGATATGATGTGCAAAGGTTTCCTATTGGGTGCAACTGCCGGCCGGACGACTTTGAATGGAGAAGGATTGCAGCATCAGGACGGTCACTCGCAATTGATCGCGCAAACTGTCCCGAGCATGATGTGTTACGATCCGGCGTTTGCTTACGAGTTGGCCGTGATTGTACACGATGGTTTGGAGCGGATGTACGTCAAAAACGAGTCCAAAATGTACTATCTCACGGTTTATAACGAAAACCTGATCATGCCTGAAATGCCAAAAGGTGTGGAAGACGGTATTCGCCGCGGAATGTACCGTTACCAAAAATCCACTGGAAAAACGCCTAAAAATGGCCTGAAAGCACACCTCATGGCTTCTGGCATTATCATGGATCAGGCTTTGAAGGCAGCGGAATTGCTGGAGAGTGAAGGTATTAGCACTGATGTGTGGAGTGTGACCTCCTGGACTGAATTATACCGCGATGCTATTGCCTGCGATCGGTATAACTTGTTACATCCGGGCGATACCGAAAAAATTCCTTATCTGAAACAGGCGATCAAAGGAGAAGAAGGTGTATTTGTGGCAGCCAGCGACTGGGTAAAACTCACTCAGGGCCAATTGGCCCCCTGGATGCCAACCGATTTCATGGCTTTAGGTACCGATGGTTTTGGCCTTTCCGAAAGCCGGGAAGTCTTGCGCGATTACTTCGAAGTTTCCGCAAAATATATAGCATTCGCAGCAGTGAGCCAGTTGTACAAACAAGGCAAAATTGCTGAAAAAGCGGTGAAAGACTTCATGAAGAAGTACGCCATCGTTGCGAATAAATTGGACCCCATGAGCGTATAATAACGTATGCAGAACGGAAAAGTATTATTGTCACCCCAGCGTTTCGCGCTCACCATTGAGCGGTTGTGTCAGCAGTTGATCGAAGACTGGGGTGATTTTTCCGATGTTTGTCTGGTAGGTATTCAGCCGCGTGGCGTGGCCTTCAGCGAGCGCTTAGTGGGCCGGTTGAAGGAAATTACAGGAAATGACCAGCTCAATTACGGAAAATTAGACATTACCTTTTACCGCGATGATTTTCGAATGGATGGTGCGCCTTTATCAGCCTATCCCAATGAAATGAATTTCGTGGTGGCCGATAAAAACGTGTTGCTCATTGACGATGTGTTGTACACCGGTCGTACCATTCATGCGGCGTTGTCAGCATTGCAACATTATGGACGGCCCAAAGCGGTGGAACTGGTGGCATTGGTAGATCGGCGTTTTAACCGGCATCTACCGATTCAGGCCGATTATGCCGGACTTACCGTCGATGCTGTGGACGAAGCGTATGTCAAAGTGCGCTGGAAAGAAACCCACGGAGAAGATGAAATTTTACTTTTCGACAAAAAATACTAACTCCTCATCACTAACCACTAACCACTCATCACTCCGTTGCATGTCAACCAGCCTTTCTTCGCGCCATTTGATCGGCATTAAAAATATCAACGAGCGGGATATTCAACTCATTTTTGAAACCGCTGATAATTTTAAAGAGGTCATCAACCGGCCGATAAAAAAAGTGCCTTCCCTCCGCGATATTACCGTAGCCAATATTTTTTTTGAAAGCAGTACCCGTACCCGTGTTTCGTTTGAGTTAGCCGAACGAAGGCTCAGTGCTGATACGGTGAATTTTGCGGCATCTTCTTCCAGCGTTAGTAAAGGCGAAACCCTGCTCGATACGGTCAATAATATCCTGGCGATGAAGGTCGACATGGTGGTCATGCGCCACCCTGCGCCCGGTGCGTGTATGTTTCTCACACAGCATATCCCTGCGAATGTGATCAATGCCGGCGACGGTACGCATGAACACCCCACACAGGCGTTACTCGATGCCTTTTCTATCCGGGAACAATTGGGCGATGTGGCGGGCAAAAAAATAGCCATTATCGGCGATATCCTGCACAGTCGCGTGGCGCTCAGCAATGTATTTTGTCTGCAAAAACTCGGCGCGAAAGTGCGGGTATGTGGCCCGCCGACGTTGATTCCAAAGTTTTATGGTGAATTGGGCGTGGAAATCAGCCATGATATCCGCGAAACCCTCCGCTGGTGCGATGTGGCCAATGTGCTGCGCATCCAGCTCGAACGCCAGGACATTAAATACTTTCCGTCGCTCCGCGAATACCACCAGTATTACGGTGTCACCAAGGCCATGATCGATG
>JBILHQ010000052.1:0-28224 GCA_044350415.1 Saprospiraceae bacterium
TCGAATTGAAAGGAAAAAGTAGAAGAAAAAATTTAAACTAACTACATTAGCGCCTAAATTATGCCGTAGTTATCCACATGGGGGTCAAACCTCCGGAATAGAGGGGTCAAACCGACCGGAATAAACAGCATCATCAACACACAGTGAAGCCGGGCGCGTATTGTTACCATATGGTGTTGTGAATTGCTTTCAAATTGTACCTTAGCATCATCAACACACAGTAAGGATTGAAAGCCCAAGGGCAGTTCTTTGGTTGTGAATTGCTTTCAAATTGTACCTTAGCATCATCAACACACAGTAAGAAACTGTTGAAGGGGTCGATGTTAAAAGTTGTGAATTGCTTTCAAATTGTACCTTAGCATCATCAACACACAGTAGCAGGAGGGGAATAGATAATATATTTTTGGTTGTGAATTGCTTTCAAATTGTACCTTAGCATCATCAACACACAGTAGGAAATTTTCGCCACATTGTATTTTCGTTGTTGTGAATTGCTTTCAAATTGTACCTTAGCATCATCAACACACAGTCGGACAAACATTTACATTTGAATGTTTTTGGTTGTGAATTGCTTTCAAATTGTACCTTAGCATCATCAACACACAGTTTTTCTGCATAATGGCGAAACAGGTAGTAGTTGTGAATTGCTTTCAAATTGTACCTTAGCATCATCAACACACAGTTGGAATATCTACCCGGATATTGCAGTGTTTGTTGTGAATTGCTTTCAAATTGTACCTTAGCATCATCAACACACAGTTATACCTGAATAGATGCAGTATAGAAACTGGTTGTGAATTGCTTTCAAATTGTACCTTAGCATCATCAACACACAGTTCAAACAAAGGGGTTAAGGGGTGGTTTTTAGTTGTGAATTGCTTTCAAATTGTACCTTAGCATCATCAACACACAGTCCGGACTAACTGGCGGCGGCAGTGAACTTGGTTGTGAATTGCTTTCAAATTGTACCTTAGCATCATCAACACACAGTGCCGTCTAATTTTGCGGCTGCTTGCAATGCGTTGTGAATTGCTTTCAAATTGTACCTTAGCATCATCAACACACAGTATCAGGTATTGCGCCTGTACAACAGGACAAGTTGTGAATTGCTTTCAAATTGTACCTTAGCATCATCAACACACAGTCGCGACAGTAGGTGCAATTGCCAGACAATAGTTGTGAATTGCTTTCAAATTGTACCTTAGCATCATCAACACACAGTCACAAATTTTACACCCGTATCTCTTAAATGGTTGTGAATTGCTTTCAAATTGTACCTTAGCATCATCAACACACAGTCCAAAATTTCGCTACAATCCTCGATAATTGGTTGTGAATTGCTTTCAAATTGTACCTTAGCATCATCAACACACAGTCGGCAGTTCTTAAATAATGAACACCGTCTTGTTGTGAATTGCTTTCAAATTGTACCTTAGCATCATCAACACACAGTATTCACACGTGCTGAATTGACAACCACATGGTTGTGAATTGCTTTCAAATTGTACCTTAGCATCATCAACACACAGTTGAAGCCGGCGCAGAGTTTGCCGCCCAGTTGTTGTGAATTGCTTTCAAATTGTACCTTAGCATCATCAACACACAGTTCGACTATGGCTTAACTATTTGATTGTGTGTTGATTGTAAAGGTTTTACACGAAAAAAAATCTGCACGGATATTTCTGGAGCAGATTTTTTTATGCCATTTTTTTAATCCTGAAAGGCCGTTTTAGGGTGTTTAAAAAAGCATCAGCTGCTCATAACCTTCCGGTTTTTTTGTGGAGGCTGTGCCGTAGTAAAGTTTCATCATCCCAAATTGTTTGTCGGTAATCGTCAAAATACCCACTTTCCCCCGGGGAGGTAAAATCTTTTCAACCCGGATAATATGCACATCTGCATTTTCTCTGCTGGGGCAAGGACGGGTATAAATGGAGAATTGAAACATGGTAAACCCTTCTTCCAGAATATTTTTCCGGAATTCGGCGTAAACTTTCCGCTCTTCTGCGGTATGAGTTGGCAAGTCATAAAGTATTATGATCCACATGAGGCGGTATGCATTGAGGCGTGAGGCGTTGGATGGTGGTTTCCCTGGCATATATTAAAGTGTTTCTGGGTAAAGGATACGTCGTTCTGTCCCGGCGAAGCAGTTCACCAATGAAGCGGCTGTACGGCGGGCGGCTTCCTGCAAGGGACTTGTTTTGTTTTCTAGCAGTACATCCATTACCGGAATCATCAATAATTCCCGTTTTAAGGCGGGCGTAAGACCTGTGAACCCATCTTTATTAACAGGTGGTTCCGGGTTATTCCGGATAATCTGACAAACCAATTGATCTACTGAAGGCCGGAATGGCTCCATGATATCATCGGCGAGGCAATAGGCATTGTACTGATTCCGGTGATGAATGCCAAAGGTGGGTAATAATCCTGCGCCGATTAATGCACGTGCAACGACTGCTCTCAGAATGGCGTAGCCATAATTCAGCAGACTGTTGGGCCAGTCGCCGTATCGGTCGCGAATAAAATCGTCGGGGTCCTCTTCGTTAAAAACATCAAGATCACTAAATGCTTCCCCAGTAAATAACCGGGGCCAATACCAGGCTGCTGCTTTGGCTTCCACATTATCGGGGTCACCACTGCGCACATCAAGGCTCCAGCGCAACAGCGGATTAGCATCAATACCTTGTCTGTTCAGTACGCGCGCCTGATTCCGGATTTTTTGCTGAATGGTTTGCGCCCAAAGTTGTTTTTTCAGCGGTACAGATGCGTCTATTTGTACCTGGAACCGCCTGCTTTGCAGGGTGTTGCCGTCCAAACAGAGGAATAATCCATTGGGCATGTATTTTTCCGAACAGGTAATCACAGCCGCATTGTGCGCCATCAGCGTACTGAGGGCAGCATGGCTGATGGTGATCTGCGGATGCTCAAAAATAACCACACCAATATCCTCAAAAGGCACAGTAGTTTTTTTAGCCGGTTGTGTACCCTGGGCCGGTTGTTCTATTTCCAATTGTTTTAATCCCGCCCTAAGATAGGTCGGGCTGCCGAAGCAAAGGGTCTTTTTCATTGGTGTTGCTGTTTATTGTTGATTTTCAATGGCTAAAATCGTGCCTGAAATTTATTCTCCTGTTTGCGTTACTTTCCCTAACCTGTTCAGTTTAACTTTTATGCCTCTTTCGCCTTCGAGTGAGGATGGAGAACACTGTTTGCACCTGCCTAATGCTTTTGACTCGGTGTCCTCTAATATCTCCGTTTCCAAATGGTGCATAAACCAATAATTTCCGGAACTGAGTTTTCTAACCCTGAACAAAGCTTTACTTACCATTTTTTGATTTTTTGCCGCTCTGAAATCTACTTCTTTGGGATCAAGGCCAAAGACAAACATATCATTGCTTTGCAGGGAAGTAATAAATTCCCAATCATATCCGGGTAAGTAGAAATCATCCGGGAATTTTCCGTCTTCGGCATTTTCAATTAGGCCATAGGCTGCCTTAGTATCTTTAATAATGGCAGGGATTCCCAGCCTCATGCGCTGAAAGGCATCCCAAAACGTAACAACATGTTCCTGCTTTTTGCCATTTCCATCTTTATAAATAGCAATGTGGTGGTTACTGCCGGGTTCAGCATATCCACGGGGTAATGCGATCATTTTTTCTGCCGGATTCTTCACACGGACCCTTTTTACAGGAAATGGGCCGCCCGCAAAAACCGGGTCAATGCCAATGTTTTTGAAAGACTCTTTGGGGTTTCCGCCGCCGTCGGCAAGCCTTTTTTGAAGTGCTGCTTTTACGGCCGGGTCGGCAATTTTTTCTACCTGTTTTTCGGTCAGTGTTACATCCACACTTTTTCTGGAAACATAAGTATAGTTCCAAATAGTCACTTTTTTTAACGATTTTTCCTGTTTATTGCCGTAACTGATGGGCTTTTTATCAAGGTCTTTAAAGGCGCGTTTAGGATCGTTTCCGAATAAATCAAGCCTGGTTTGCACCAATTCTTTCTGGTGTGGGTGAACCATTTCATTGAGCCATTTCGCATCAAAGCGGCCATTCAAATCCACTGTTTTGTAAAAGCGGGTGCGGCCATAAATTGTTTCTTCGTGGAGCGGACCTCTTGGGGTAAGTGTTTTTTGACCAGCCACTTTATTCCTGGAAGGTGATGCTACATTTGATCCCTGCCTGAATGAAATCAGGATTTGATCCATTGCATTAATTACTGTTGTGGTACTGAACGGCGCATTTTCGTGATTGGCAATTGTCTTTTGTCCGTGTGATCGTAGTGCATCTCTTCTGTTTGCTCCTTTCAACTGGTCATAAGTCTGATTCAGATGGTTGAGCCGCTGGATAAATGCTTGTTTCGTGCAGGCGACGGTGAGTGCGTCGAGGGCATGGTGCCGGTGGTCAAGCCGTTTAGTCCAACCCGGAATGGTCTCTTTTTGCTGCTGGCCCCTTTTGATCAGTATTATGTCGGTTTTTCCAGCGTCCCTGAATTGTGGCAGCCGGGTTTGTTCTATTGCTTCGTCCCATCCCCACTGATGCCGTAAAAAATCTGTTACGCTACCTGATGAAGCATAAACGTTAAAGCATATATCCACTAAGATTTGTTTAGCCTTTTTGGCAATGTATTGCGTTTCCCGCAATTGGCGGCTGATAAAATCGTCGGGAATACCTTTTGCTTCCATCATAAGGCGGTTGTATTTTGACCTGCTGATGCCTTCACCTTCTTTGCCACCGCTCTTTCCCATCCGTTCAAGATCATTTACCCTTCGCAGGTAAGCGTCAATATTTTGTAAACCTTCTACCGGTTGACTTTCCATAAAATCACGGGCGGTTTGTTTGTCTTTATCCTGGTTAAAACGGGTTTCGCAGATGGTTTTATTTTCGAAGGAATCATCAAAGCACCTTGATTTTGGGATGATATGTTCAATATCTACGCCTTCGCCACGAAGAAAGGACGATAACTCCGTTTTTTTACCGGAATAAAGCGAAATGCCGTTTACTTCGTGCCAAAGTTGCCATTTTTCGATCTGCACTTTGGTAACGCTTTCAGGTTGAATTTTTAACATCTCAGATACTCTTTTCCGGATGTCTTTTCTGTCGCGCTCCCTTTGATTCTGCTTATTAAAAATGCCTTTCCGCTCTTTGGCACTCTGTTTAAGTTCTCTGGCCAATTCTACCCTGATTTCATCAGGTTTCCCCATTGTTGTGTCTTGCAAGATAGCATTTACTAAATGGATCATTTGGTTCAGTACTTTCTCCACCACAGGGTTGCGAAGGCTGTTTTTAGGGAGAATCTCTAATTTTTCGAGTAATTGCCGGGCATCATTTTCTGCCGAGGTGATGGAATTGGAATGATTATAACCTGATTGTACACACGCATTAGTGTAATCCTTTCCTGTTTGGAGGTGAGGAAGTAACCGCCGCATTGCCCGGCTGCTTTTATTGGTAAATCCTGCAGCACTAAAATCAATTGCGGCAACACCTGCGGCCTGTTCTGAGGTAAATTGGTACCGTTCCTGCAGCAAACGAATCAGGTCATTTTCATCCTCCGTGGCGTATATCAAATGCCACAACTGATAAAGTGGTTCTTTATCAAAATCTGCGCGAAGTTGCAGCCTGGAAAATTTATTTCCATGTTCAAAATTTACCGCTTCTGCTTCTTCAATGACAGGTTGGAATACGAGAATATCCCTGCGCTGAATCGCAAATTTTTGAAATGTTTCCAGCAATTTAACCCGGGTATGATTGCCCTGTAATTTTTTTTCACGGATCAACGCATCGGGTGTATATTTGGATGGTGTCAGATTGAGTAATTTTAGTAAAGCAGTAGCGGTGAGTTCCTTTTTATCCTGCAATGTATTGAAAATCAATTTTTTTTCCGCATTGCTCATTTCATAATAAACACCGGTTTCATCAGTGATACGGATATTATGGATACTTTCCCATACTTTACATTCCTGAGCGAGCGGTGATGATTTGGGGGCACATTTGGGCCGAACGACTTTTCTTTGTCCATTGGCCAGCAGTACAAAATCTTTCGTTTGTTTATCAATTGCATAGTTCCATTCCAGAGCGCATTCGCCCACAAGGCCTTTTTGGGAACGCAGGGGTCGCTGATAATAAATGATCTTATCCCGGATTTTTTTCCTGGTAGTCTCGTTCAGGACAGCCGGATAAAACCTGGCTTGTGATGCCCAAATTAAATCGAATTCTTCCTGGTAAGTTGACCGGTTAAATATTTCCTGTTTAACCCTGAAATCAGGATGAGCGCTTAAGTTTTCTGCAAAATACTGCCCAATGGTCTCGCTTGCAGTTGTCAGTTTGAGTTCGCGTGCTTTGATGGCTTCTTTATAATTACTTTCTTCTTTTTCTTCACTTTTACGATTGCTTTTAAACCCTCTTCTGTTATTGAGATGAAGAAGTACACGCCCGATTTCACCCGGAGAAAGTTTTTCTGTAAGTGCTTTAGCGCGTAATGAAAAAAGATCGGCGGGAGAGAGCAGATATGTTTTCTTTTCCGGCAATAGTCCAGACAGCTTTAATGCGTTTAAAAGATCACCACGCCTGAGTCGGTAACGCTGCTGATTTCTCCTCGCTCCCCGAAATTTTCGCCGGGCGACGTTGGTGCCAACATTGCCACCTTTTGCAAATTCATCTTTTTCTGTTTTGGTATCTAACGGAATAATCCGTACTCCTGTAGCAATAATTTCATTTAATGCAGTTTTTTCGTCGTTTTCATGGATAAAAGCCCATCCAATAGAAGCCACCCCAAGGTCGAGTCCAAGAATTTTTTTCATATTTATATGAGGTTGATAGTAAAAAGAATAGCGCAAATATATATCTTTGCATTACAATTTGAAGCAATTCACAATAAGGATTTTTCCGTTGTGAATCATCCACTGGGGGCAGCCATAAACTGTTCCCTTTTTTTATGCGCTCAGGCTACAGCCCATACTGTTACTTACATACCAACTTCTATCACAAAAAAATCAACGATCGAAATATGCTGAATACCTTGTTTTACATTTTTTGTGTACCCACCGGGATTCTCGCTATGGTTGTTTTGTTCAAAACCTTAACAGGTACAGCAAGAGGTTCCAGCACTACCTTCTGAAAAAATAGTGGCAACGCTCGCTTCCGTCATCGTACTCAGCATGTTGTATTGGGCATTGGGTCTGGTTACCAAAGAAGGAAGCACTGGTCTTGCCATAGGGGTTGTGATCCTTTCCTGGATTATTTTTGGCGGTATGATGTTGATTTCGGGGTTTAGCAATACTAAGTTGTGGAATTAGCCCTGCTTCGTGTATTTCGCGCAGATTTCACACCGATTTTCGTCCGGTAGTATGGCCCGTCCCAGACATACCTAAAACGTAGCCAATGTTTGGACTATGGCTACCGTAATCAGCCTGGAAAAAGAGCGGATATCACTTATATCCAGAAAATATAAGGTCAAAACGATTTGCATTTAAAAACGATGAGTAGCTTTGTCGTACTTTTTGAATGGTTTTACCCGACTATACAAAAAGTACGACAAACCTTTCGTATATTCGTAAGTTGTAGGTAACCATAAAAAACAGTAAAATGAATCAAAACCATTTATCAAGAAGGAAAGTCATGCAATTAATGAGTTTTGCAGTTCTTGGCTCATTAGCAATTCCGAAAAAAACCTACTCTATGTCAAGTAATACTGATTCTTTTGATGAAGAAATAGAAACAATTCATATAAAAAAGGGGGAAGGAAAAATTGGTAAAATTGGGGGAATTGAATTAATCTCGAAGTTCTCCAAACTCCAGACAAGTGGACATCTCGGCTGTGATGAAGCTACATTAAAACCAGGTCATTTAGGAGCGCCGCCACACTTACACAAGACTTTTGATGAAATTTGTTTTGTTCTTGAAGGATCTGTTACAATTATGGTTGAAGAAAAAGTATTTGAAGTTAATGTTGGAGACTGGCACTTGAGACCGAGAAATAAAATGCACACATTTTGGAACCCTACTGATTCTCCTGCTAAGTTTGTAGACATTTATATACCAGGAGGCCACGAAGAATATATGGCAGATTTGGCAAGACTTTTTGAAAATAATGGACATCCACAAAAATCCGATTTTGCATTGCTCGAGCAAAAACATGATATAGTTTATTTCTGGGATAAGCTGCCAGAAATAATGTCAAAATACAAAGTTCATTTATAAAAATGGCTACCAACAACATGGGGTTTAATGCAAGTTGGGCTTGACAAACTATCTTCAGCCAATTGCAAAGCCAGGCATTGGTTCGGGGCTTGACAAACAATGTTCAGCATTAGTTTTTAACTTCATCAACATATTTTTAATCGGCAGTCATTCTTTAATAAGCGAACTCACAAAAACTAAATTTAAAAAATGGAAAAACACTTCTTGCAAACTCAAACTTTTACTCTTTTGACAATATTACTTTTTTTCTCTTCCTGCAATGGACAAGTAAAAAATACCCCATCAACGGACACCGTCAATGAATCTAAAACAATACCTATCGAATATCCGAAACTAATAAAGACGCAAGGTTCTAACGAATATTCTACGGTTAGTTGTGGGTTGCAAGACAAATCAGGTAATCTTTGGTTTGGCACTTCTGGCGAAGGAATATATCGTTATGATGGGAAAATGCTTACTCGATTTGCTGAGAAAGATGGCTTGAGCAATAATAATGTTTGGAGTATTTGTGAAGATAAAAGGGACAACATTTGGTTCGGCACAGCAAATGGTTTGTGTCGCTACGATGGAAATAAAATCCTTCCTATATTAATCACTGTTAACGATGGTAGCAATTTGCATTCGAATAATTCTGCGAGATTACAAAATAAAATACGCATAAATGAACACGGCAATACTTCAGAAGAGAATGCTGTTTGGAGCATAATACAAGATACCTTAGGAACATTATGGTTCGGAACGACAGAAGGTATTTACCGGTACAACGGCAAAAACTTTACGCATTTTACGCACAATGATGGTATTTCAAATAATACTGGCGTTGCCATAAATAAAGTTGAATCTATCTTGGAAGATAGAACTGGGAAAATCTGGTTTGGCGGGCGGTTCACAGATGGATTGTTTTGTTTCGATGGAAAATCTTTAACGAATATTCAACCTGATAAAGATAATTGGGTTAGGCCGTTATTAGAAGATAAGTCAGGTAACATTTGGTTCGGCACAAGAATGCATAGTGTGTATCGTTATGATGGAACAACTTTTTCCAGTTTTGCCGAAAAAGAACTTCATGGCTGGGTTGTTTCTATGGCAGAAGATAAAACAGGAAATATTTGGCTTTCGACAGAGAAAGGTGTGGCTAAATTTAATGGGACAAACATTACTTTTTTGACTGTTCAAGACGGACTTAAAAATGAGAATATTTTTAATCTCACTAGTGATAGGTCTGGAAAAATTTGGATTGGAACCTTAGGTATGGGTTTATACAGTTACGATGGAAAAACCATTACCAGTTTTTCAGAATAACAAAATAAATCCCGCACATCGCACATCGTAAATCTGCAAAACGTCAGCAGCCATTTTAAATGACCCCCGAAACGATGAAAATGAAAGGCCCACTTTATCTTGTGTCTTAGTACCACTGATGCCAAACTGAAGTCCGTCACTCCCAGTCCGGCGCTCCCTCCCTGTACAATCGTTTGCGCAAATTTTCCTATGGTTCTTCCATTGTGCTGCATTATTTAGAATTATGTTTTCCTTTGTGGCAAACAATAATTTAAACTATGCCAACAATTATCGCTCGTTGTAGTGCGCTTTTTTGCGCTTTCCTTATTCCAATGCTCAGCCTTCAGGCGCAGGAGGAATTTAATTTTAAAGAATGGGAAAATCCGGCGGTGGTGGAAAACGCCAAAGAACCGCCACACGCTACGTTTATCGCATTTCCCAGTGCTGAAGATGTCTTTAACAATGATATCAGCAATAGTTCCTGGTATAAAAGTCTGAACGGTACCTGGAAGTTTAATTACGCCAATACGCCGGAAGAACGGCCACAAACAGCCCACGAGATCGGGTACAACGACTTCAACTGGAAAGAAATAACCGTGCCGGGCAACTGGGAACTCCAGGGCTTCGGTATCCCGCATTATACCAATATCCTGTTTATTCACCCACCTAATCCGCCGTTAATCGCCCATGATTACGCGCCAGTAGGCACTTACCGCACTAGTTTTACAGTGCCGGCCAACTGGACAGGGAAAGATGTCCTGATTCAATTCGGCAGTATCAGCGGTTGCGCTTATGTTTGGGTGAATGGTCAGCAGGTCGGTATTTCCAAAGTGGCCAAATCTGCTGCGGAATTTAATATTACACCCTATCTCCGCAAAGGCCCCAATAATCTCACCGTTCAGATTTACCGCTGGCACGATGGTTCGTACCTGGAAGATCAGGATATGTGGCGTTTATCGGGTATCGAACGCGATGTCTTTATTTTTGCCAGAAATAAAACCGGCGTCAGCGATTTTTGGGTAAAATGTGGCTTAGATGACAATTACAAAAATGGAACAGTGGACGCTTCGGTTACTATTCGCCAAAGTGCTGATGTGCCTAAATACGCCGTTGAACTCCATATTTTTGATAAAAACAGGGTAAAAGTCTTTACCAAAGAAGAGGTGGTTACTTTTGAAAAAACTGCTGCACTCAAGACGGTCAATTTTAGCGGAATGGTAAATAATCCGGTCCAATGGAGTGCCGAATCACCGAATCTTTATACGGCTGTTATTACGGTAAAGGCCGCAAAACCAGCTGGTGCGCCAATGAATCAACCGGAATATGCCATCGTCGAAGCGACTGGATCAAAGGTGGGATTCCGCCAGGTGGAGATCAAAAACGGCAATTTTATGATCAATGGTAAAAGGATGCTCGTGAAAGGAGTCAATCGCCACGAACACGATCCGGATCTGGGTAAAGTATGCACGCGAACTATGATGGTGAAAGACATCACCCTCATGAAACAGTTCAATGTCAATACTTGCCGGTCATCGCATTATCCTAACGATCCGCTTTGGTTGCAACTTTGTGATGAATACGGTATGTATGTGGTGGATGAGGTGAATATGGAGGCGCACGGAATGGGCGCTGAATTTCAGTTTATGCTCGATAAGAATCGCCACCCGGCTTACGATCCACAGTGGAAACCTGCTATTCACGACCGTACGCGCCGCATGTTTGAGCGGGATAAGAACCACGCTTGTGTAGTGACCTGGTCGCTGGGCAACGAATGCGGCAATGGTCCGGTCTTTTTTGAAACTTACGACTGGCTGAAAAGCAGGGATAATTCCCGTCCTGTCATGTCGGAACAGGCTGGCGAATCCCGGAATACGGATATCGTTTGTCCGATGTATCCGTCTATCAGCAATATGCAGGCTTACGCCAATGACAAGACCAAAACGCGCCCGTACATCATGTGTGAATACGCGCATGCAATGGGCAATTCCTCCGGCAACTTTCAACAATATTGGGATATTATCCGCGCTTCATCGAATATGCAGGGCGGTTGTATCTGGGATTGGGTGGACCAGGGATTGCGCACCAAAACTCCTGATGGGCGTTCTTTTTTCGCCTACGGCGGTGACCTTGGTGGGCAAGATAAATACACGGATTACAATTTTGTATGCAATGGTTTGGTAGATGCCGACCGCAATCCACACCCTGGTTTGTATGAAGTGAAAAATGTGTATCAAAATATCTTGTTTACGGCAGAGGATCTTAGCCGGGGCAGAATTCGGGTGAAAAATGAGTTTAATTTTACGAACCTGAATGCATACGATTTCAAATATGAACTGCTTACCAATGGAGATAAGGGCTTAGAAGGTGTATTTACGGTGGACTGCGAACCCGGAGAATCACAAGTGGTCACTATTTTTTTACCGGTATTCAAACTGGCACCAGGCACCGAAGTGGTACTCAATGTGTATGCTTACCAGCGCACTGCTGCCAACGGTGTTCCTGCCGGACACGAAGTGGCCCGCGAACAATTCATGTATGCCGGAAACTTTTTTACTTTAAATCCTGACAACGGCGGCACATTGAAAGTGGATAAAACCAAAAATAACCTGAAGTTTTCCAGCGGCGATATCAGCGGCGAATTTGACCTTGTACAAGGGAAACTGACGAGTTTTAGCTTTAAAGGCCGCAACCTGAGTCAGCAATCATACTGGCAGCCGGGGAACCATATTTTCTTTCCACAGCCCTATTTCTGGCGGGCACCTACCGATAATGACTTTGGTACAGGTTTTCAGGATTATGCCCGCGCCTGGTCGGGTGCGCATGTGAACATGAAGATGATCTCCTGTTCGGCAGGCGACCAAAGTAAAACCGGGCAACCAGTAACTGTCAAATATCGTATTCCCGATGTGCGGGCTGACTATGTGCTGGAATACCTCATCCAGAATGACGGTGGTGTAAAGGTGACTGCGACAATACAACTGCCTGCCGATTCGGAAGCGCCCGAGCTGCCCCGGATGGGTATGCGTTTCTCTTTGCCATCTGCGCTCACATACCTTTCCTGGTATGGCCGCGGCCCCTGGGAGAACTATGAAGACCGCAATACGGCCTCTACGCTGGGTATGTGGAGCAACCAGACCGATAAGGAGTGGACCGATACCTATATCCGGCCGCAGGAAAACGGTTATCATACCGATGCCCGCCGGATCCTGCTTACCGATGAGTTTGGTTATGGCTTGCAGGTAGATGGTCTGCAACCACTGGGTTTCAGTGCGATGCCTTACCTGACGGAGGATTTTGATGAGGGTTCGTTGAAACGCAATCGTCATACGACTGATATTCATAAACAACCTTTTGTAACGTTGCATGTTGATTACAGACAGCGTGGGGTAGGAGGTGACAATTCATGGGGTGCCCAGCCACACAATGAGTATCGATTGACAGACAAAAAGTATACTTATAGTTTTGTGATTCGTCCGGTTGGGCGGGCAACGAGGCAATAACATCCACAAAATATGACCACACCTTTTCTCTCCGCAAGATGGGAGCGCCTGATTATGCTCAATTATGTTGTTGATCCGGCGATATTACAGCGCTGGTTACCTGCGCATACCGAACTGGATATCTGGAATGGCAACTGCTACGTAAGTGTGGTGGGTTTTATGTTCAAAGATACACGGGTGAAGGGTTTTAAAATTCCGTGGCATATTAATTTTGAGGAGATTAACCTGCGTTTTTATGTGCGCCGCACCATGCCCGACGGCACGGTGCGGCGCGCAGTTGTGTTTATCAGTGAAATTGTCCCCAAATTTGCGATTGTATGGGTGGCTAATACTATTTACCGCGAACGATACAGTGCTTTTCGAATGCACCACCATTGGGTCGAGACGCCCGGACAATTGGAGGTGGACTACGGCTGGCGGCAGCATGGCCGCTGGAATACTTTGGGCGTACGGGCCGAACCCATCCCGATTGATTTGAAACCCGGCAGCGAAGCGGCTTTCATCACTGAGCACTATTGGGGATATTCCCGCCACAGTGCCACCAAAACTATTGAGTACCAGGTCGACCATCCAGGTTGGCGCATGCACCATGTCATCAGTTGGCATGCGGATATTGATTTTGGCGGGGTTTATGGACCTGATTTTGAGCATTTGAAGAAGGCTTCGCCCATATCGGTTTTTCTGGCGGAAGGATCGGCGGTTACAGTGATGCCGGGAGGGGTGATTTAAGTAAATATAGTCACCGCGAAGTGGTTTTGTAAAATGATCGGTTTTCATCAGTTCCGTTGACAAGGCGTAAAACGCAGGCGATGCAGCGCATCGGCTAGGCTTTACAACGCAGTCAGCGGGGCGGAGGGAAACAGAGCAATTACAAAACCACTTCGCGGTGGCTATAAATAGTGCAATTTATTGCTCTTTTTTATTGCAAAATTATTAAGAGATCCATACCTTTCTATAAAAGAGCAATAAAATGCACCAACAGGAACTTATCCAAACTCTTAAAGCGCGCAGAGAGACCCTTCAGGTAACACAGCAAAACCTCGCAGAATTTGCTGGTGTGGGCCTTCGAACGCTAAAGGCTATTGAAAGTGGGAAGGGAAATCCTACTTTTGATACCCTTCAAAAGTTAGCAATAGTATAGGGAATGGAAATCCGGTTGGTCATTAAAAATATTGTTTAATCACTCCAATGCGGCAGGGTGTGGCTCCAGTTTGATGTATATTTAGGCCAAAAATACAAGATATGGATGCACCATACAAAATTGAGACAGATGGTAGCATAAGCATCACCGTAAATATAAAACCTGAAGGCAGTATGCTGGAGCAGGAAGAACAGATAGCAGCAGCGGTAGCAGCGGCTGGTCGCTTGGCGACGATGCTATCGCTTAGGGGCTTTGACACGAATGGCGATCCGTTGGTATCGGACAACGTAAGGTTTACGAGTAAAGGTTCGGAAAAAAAACTATCAAACCCCCTGGGGAGAAGTAGCAGTAATGCGTCATACTTACCAGAATAGTTCTGGCGGGAGAATCGTGGTGCCGATGGAAGAGCAAGCTCGGATCATGGGTCATAGCAGTACACCGAGATTTGCCATGCAGGTGAGTTGGAAGTATGCGCAATTGCCCGCCAGTAAGGTATCGGAAGATTTGGGCTTGAACCACGGTCGCCCAACGAGCCGCAAACTCACACAAAGTATTGGTGCTGCAGTGGGTGAGGTAGCGCGGGAAAATGAATTTAAGTGGTCGTATGAAATTCCGGAGATGAACGAGGTGATCACTCATATTGCGGTGAGTCGCGATGGGACCACTACTCCGATTATAAAAGAAGGTTATCGGGAGACGATGTGCGGCACATTGAGTTTTTATAACGGAAAGGCGACAGAATACATACTATTTATGCTGCTTGTGCCCCTGAATATGGGAAAGAGTGTTTTGACAGGGTGATGGACATGGAACTGGAAAAGGCAAAGCAACGATACCCAAAATTGATGTATATTGGTCTGGCTGATGGCGCCAAAAATAACTGGACCTACCTGGAAAGCAGGACCCAAGTGCATATTCTGGATTTTTTCCACGCCACACAATACCTCGCAGAGGTGAGTGCTGTGATAAAAAAAGAGGAGGCCAAAAGAAAAGAGTGGCTCGATGAAGCATGTCATGATTTGAAACATAAGACCAACGGAGCACGACTGATTGTGCGTGAACTACGGCAATATCGCAAAAACAACGGTCTGAAAGTATCCGAAACACTAGACAAAACCATTACATATTTTGAAAATAACCTGAAGCGAATGAACTATGCTAAGTATCAAAAAGAAGGTTATCCGATTGGATCGGGAGTGACGGAGGCGGCTTGTAAAGTGGTCGCTAAGCAGCGGCTGAGCAACTCCGGAATGCGGTGGACCGGACCGGCCGTTCAGCATATACTCTTACTCCGGGGACTTATTTGTACCGATGGCAGGTGGGGGCAATTCTGGAAAAATATTGATAGATATGGGCTATAGGGCCACATCAAACTGGAGCCGCACCCCTTCTATACTTAGGTTTTCATCACAGTCGTGCGATGACAGATTTCGTGATGAGTTTGGCTAGTGGTCGCGGCACTAAGTTTTTGACAGTTTGAACGTCTATTTTGAACTGATACTTCGTTCCTCCTCGGTCATGGAGGCCCCACTACACGCCCTCATCGCGCCTTGTCTCAGCCCAAAATAGTCTGCTCAAACTGTCCAGAACTTAGTGCCTCGATCACTAGAGGGGCGGAGTAACCACCATCAAAAACGGGGTTTGCGCCAGGTGCCGCTAAAAAAACAATGGGATCGGATGCCTGACAATCCGTTTCCAGGGTCAACGCCATATTAGTATCCGAATATATTCCATCCTTCATCATGATGGTAATTCCACATAACACTGTTCCCGACGCCAGGAGGGTTTTGAGTTTGCCTGGTTCTGCTTCCGTATAGAGCGTTCCGGAACCCACTTAACCTGTGTCATTGGTGTAAATACAGGGGCTGGCAAAGTTGAAATATTAAATATCGGAGTTGATACGAACGAAATCGCCGGAAATGAATCCACCAGACTAATCTGATAATTATATAAGGTACCTTCGTTGAGTAAAATAAACTACCCCTGAATTGACTGCTTCCAGCTATAAGTACCCGATCGGCTTCCATTCCATCTCTAAAGGTAGTTTCGGTGGATTTTCTGTATTTGATAAAGCAATGCGCGGTCTGGTCAACGTCGTAACCTTCTGGGAGGGCAACGGTATAACCTACACTGTTGTAGAGTGGGGACAGGGAAACTGTTTGTGAAAAACAGATTAGTGTAGTCAATAAACCAGTAAGGCAAAATGTTAGCCTCAGCATAATTGTCATGTTTTATAGGTTATCTTATTGTTTCATAATCAATGCCGGCGTTGTTCTTGATCGTAACAGTAGCAACGATTTGCGAAAAACCCATCATACCGGGTATTTATTTGCAAATAACTATACTTAAGAGTATGTTATTGGTTTTCAGGAGGAAAAAATCCCGGACATGCTTTTAATCCAGTTTCAATTGATAAGTTAATTCTTCCATTTTGGCACCGGGAAGATCCTCGAACTGACTGAGGTAAAGCATGGCTTCTTTTACGGTGTTCAATTTCTCCACATCGGCAGTTGAGCCGCTTTTCCATTGGCTGACAGAGGCTAATATTGCTTTTTCAAGGTCGCCCAACGGTGCTTCGGAAAAATCAGTTCTCGCGTGACCTGACGGAATAGCAGGTTCCGGAAGGACAGGCCATTCCTTCGGTGGTCGGGGTACATTTGTTGTAAAGACTTCGTCGAACTTGGGCGCACTCGCATCTCTGTCTGTAAAGCAGGCCAATTTCCATTTCTCACACATCGTGTGGAGGAAAGAGGTATGCTGGTATGGGTTGTTGACGATAGTATTAGGTTGGATATATGCCGAGATCATAATCATGGGAACCCGTACGCCGAGCCGGTCGAATAAAAAACCTTGTTCGCCCGGTTCCGGGGGGGATGAGGGTGGTGTCGCTGTGCCGGGGGAAACATGGTCATAACACCCGCCGTGTTCATCATGGGTGATCACCAAAAGGGTGTTTTTCCAGTTATTGCCCATTTCGCTTTTGGAATTTCTGATGGCGTTATAAACATCTCTGATCAGCTTTTCACCCAACAAAACCGAGCCAGTGGTAGACGGGCCGTAAAGAAAGGAATCATAACTCGAAGGGTGTTGATCGTTGTGCGGGGTAAAAAAGCGGGGTTCTACAAAAGAATAAGCGGGGAGTTGGCCATTTTGGACATCATTGAGGAAGTGGTTAAAACTTTTGAAATTCGTCAAGTGATAATCCAATAATTGTTGAAAATGAACAATTCCGGTCAAAGAAATGGGATTGTCGGTGTAGATTTTCCATGGAATACCCTTGTCTTCCAGGCTGTTGAACAAAGTCGGGTCGTTTTTGTGCTCCATCCACTTGGTGATGGGACTGTTGTTGACATTGCCAAATGCAGTCCCCGAATGCCAGAAAGCACGGTTGGTATAAGTCTGACTCGGCACGTCACAAAACCAATGGTCGAACACCGCAAATTCTTTCGCCAGGGTGGCCATTACCGGTATCTGATCGGGCTGGAAGCATTCGATAATCGCCTTGTAATCTTCATATTTGTCATCCAGTTTGAACCTGCTGAGGTTTAACCCCAAAAAGTTGAAAATAGCCGTCAGGCACCCTTGCTTTTTTAAGGACCGCAGTACGCTGATATAGTCTTTAACAAAACCATTCATCGGTGCCGGCGGCGGCGGTGCACCAGTCTTGGGCAGGTTGTAGGGACTAGTGCCGCATCCACCGAATAGCCTGTGAATGGACGGCCATATTTTCCGTTCATCTGCGTTCTTCGTCGGTTAAAATGTCCCGCATTAAGCCCTCCTCAAGCCTTGATGAACAAAAAATCTATTGCGCCAATTCACAGGCTATTCGGTGGATGCGGCACTAGTGATTTTACTGTCGGGCTGGCCTTCATTGCCTGCAGGGTTAGTGATGCCAAATAACTGGGTATTCACATGACCGTAAGTTTCGCCTGGATCGGGGTAGGGCTGGAAATAACTACTGGCCCGGGTAGTGCAAATTTGTTCTCTTGCATGGCCATCTTTCAGTGTCGAAGGAACAGGATTGCAATGGGGCCCGTCAAAATGAAGTCCGGCAAATTTTTTCCCTAAGGGAAAACTGGGCAGCATATCTTCAGGCCGGTACAGGTAGCCTAATAAATTATCGAAAGAGCGGTTTTCCAGCATCAATACGACCACATGATCGAAGGTGTCGAGTGGGTGGAGCGGATCGTCGTGGAGTGGTTTCGTGTCGTTCATGATTAAGTGACTTTTGAGCAGTGGAACAACGGAGGTTATTATCTGAACAAAGGTTTTGCTTATTATTCGGATTATATACCGTATAAATACCTGATTTCATAATTGGGTATTTATACACTACCGCAACAACACCATTCTTTTCGTATCCACGACACGACCGTCAATGGTCATTTTTGAAAAGTACACACCACCGGGCAATCCCAACCCAGCATCGTTTTTGCCATCCCAATAAGCGGAGTATTTCCCGGCACCGAGGTTTTGGGAAAGCAATCGCCGAACAGTACCACCCAAATGATCGTAAATGTCAATTTGAACACTGCTGGCCACAGCAACCTGGTAACTGAAATTGCTGCTGCCCGAGAATGGATTGGGGTAGTTTTGTTGCAGCAGACTGGCATCCGTCGCAGCCGTTTCGTTGGTCGCAGATGGCGGCGTCAGGTTGATATGGCCGTAGTACACATCTTCTTCGCTGTTGAATGTGCCGGTCCAGGCTAAGTGGGCGCCGGTGTTATCAGAAACCATATGGAAATAATCGCCCATTTTTTGTTGATTGGGCCAACCCAGCCACGGGTCAAATGCCTCCGACAAGCGGACATTCACCGACCAGTTGTCGCCGCCATCGAAGGAATTGGCGTAATAAAGGGACGACAAATAAGTGCCTGGATTGTCCCGTGTGTCTAACCAAACCGCATCAATCCGGCCATTAGGAGCCACCGACATGGTGCCAAACCACTGAAAATTGAGTGAATCCACCGGGTCGTCGTTGATGCGTGTGGGGATGTTCCAGGTATCGCCTTTATCACTGCTGCGGATAAACAATACATCCGAAGGATCGGCGGTACCATCTGGTTGAACTGTTCCCATGACATATAATTCTCCATAATGTGCCCCTTGAGCATGGTTGCTGGCTACCCAGATTTGACCCAATAGTCCGCCGGGATTGGGGCTGTTGCCGTTAAAAGCCATGATGTTTCCCCCCAGGTAGGCTTCTTTCGATTCCAGAATGGGATTTTCTCCTGGTTGTTGTGCATTGGTTGACCTGGAAAGGTAACCGCCGTTGCCGGAAGCATATAAAGTACCATCAGGCCCAATATTCATCGTTCCCCAATAAAGCCCGGATGGATTTAAGGGAATACAATCTTCATAGGTCTCGCCACCATCAGTGGACCTGGTAAAGGAACCTCCTGCACAACTCGTAAAGCTGACATTCCAGTCGGCATAAATCAGGCCCTTGCCTGGGCCTTCGGTTTTATCAATGGTCATCCATTGTTTATCGCCGCCGAATGCAGGCGGGCCATCATCCCAGGTGCCATCGCCGGTAGATCTGTACACATTACAGGTGTAATTGCCAGTGTAATTGGTGAGACTATTATAATAAAAACGGCCTTCCGCATCGACATCCAGTACAGGATCGGAGCGGAAAATACCCGGATCAATAATGTTTCCCGGATTAATCCACGTCAGGCCGCCATCGATGGAATATGCAAAACCTGCCTGCCGGAAATTATTATTGACATTGTCAAACTGCCGCCAACCCATAATCATCTTATTGGGATCAACAGGGCTTACAGCAATCGACGGCTCGTTGGCAGCGTCGCCAATAATATTATCGCCATTATCGTCGATATTCACTTGTCGTACCTCAAATAAGCCACTGCTGGTACGGAAAGCAGGCGAGCGTGGCAGGTTTTTGGTGGCAGTTGGGGAATATGGGTCACCTATTACTTCCTGTTGTGCGACCAAACCGGCAGGCAACAGCCATGTGAGGATACAGGCGAAAAAGAATGAAATGAGGAGTTGCTTCATCATTATGCTTTGTTTTTTTAGTTATTGCCACAATTTTCAGGCCTTCAAAAGTACACCAATCTCTCCTTATGTTGGTACACCTTCTGAACTTCACTTTTACTTAATCTTTTTTTGACCAGGTATATGCTCAATATTGCTGTTAATTTGCAATTGCAACAGTAAAGCATACGCTACGCTATTGATTATAAGCCTCAGTATGACATTTAATGCAGCCTTTCAGGCAGCGTACCATATAATCAGGTTTCTTCTATGAAATATTCCATCATTTTTACGCTTCTCTTCAGCGTTTTGGCTCTTCAGCTTTCGGCTCAGAGTACCGTTGATTCTTTATCCGTATCTGCACTTCCTACTTTTTTTGTCACAGAATCGCAGCCATCTTTTATTTCCACCAGCCGGAACATTATATCTGTAACACATAGTGAAATGAAGGAAACCGGGGGACAAACACTGTCAGAAGCTTTGTCGCGACTGCCGGGTGTGAGTCAATTGACCACAGGCCCTATCTCCAAGCCGGTGGTCAGGGGTTTGTACGGCAATCGTCTCCAGATCAATGTCTGCGGTTTCAGGCTGGAAGACCAGCAATGGGAAGACGAGCACGGCCTCGGCTTGTCGGAAGTCGGTGTGGAGCGGGTGGAACTGATCAAGGGGCCGGCAGCACTGCTATTTGGTTCGGATGCCATGGGTGGTGTTATCAATATTGTTGAAGAGCATTTTGACTCGGTCGATAGCCGCAATAAGGTATTGCCCTACCGCCAAATGCAAAATCTCAATGTGGAACTTTTTTCCAATACCTATGGATTTGGAGTGGACTATGGATTGAAAAAGAAGACACGCCGGAATAATGCATTGATCCTTAGGGTTGGGGCTGAAAATCACGCCGATTTTTCTGATGGAAAAGGCAATAGGGTGCCTAACACACGCTTTGCCATGTACAATTTTAAAGCAGGGTATATCATTAACAAAGGCCGGTGGACCTCCGAAAATCGGTTATTTACGACCTTCAATCAATTTGGTTTTATCAAGGATACCACGGAAATTGCCGAAGCAGCAACAGAAAACAGGTGGAGCCGTGAGTTTGAAGACGAACACCACAATGTTTTGTACAATATTGGGAGTAGCAATAATACGTATGTGATTAATGACAAAACTAACTGGCGTGTGAATTTAGGTATGCAGTCGAACCTGCGTCAGGAACAGGAAGGCGAAGAAGAAACCGAACTGAATCTTTTTTTGAATACCGTCAACCTGAATACGACCATAAACAGACAATTGAAAAACAATGTCTTATGGGTCAATGGTGTAGCCGGTATGGCCCAAACCAATACGAATCTGGGTACGCGGATTATTGTGCCCGATGCTCAAAACATAGAGGGGGCGGTATTTAGTTACCTGAAAAAAGCATGGACAGGCGAGCGGATTTCCACACACCTGGAAACAGGTTTGCGGTATGATCGCCGCAGTATTCAAACTTTCCGCAGCACCCCCGATACTGGATTGCCCGTTTTTAAACGCACTTTCGAGACGTTCAATGGCGCTGTTGGCCTGAGCCTGGTTACTGAAAACTGGGTAATTAAATCTGATGTCGCCACTGGTTTTCGGCCGCCCAACCTGGCGGAATTAGCATCAGACGGACTGCATGAAGGGACTAATCGCTGGGACCAGGGCGACCCGGACCTGAAAACCGAACAATGCCTGAATATGGATATTTCGGCAGCGTACCAGCAGCAGGACTGGACCTTTCGGGGATCTGTTTTTCAGAATTATTTCAGCAACTATATTTACATTTCGCCCACTGATTACTATGCAGAAGAGGTTTATCCAATTTTTCGGTATTTGCAAACGGATGCGCGTTTCAAAGGGTTGGAGGCCGGTGTCGAATGGAATAACGAGCGTATCGCTCAGGTTTCGATCGACTACTCCTGGTTAAATGCCCAAAAAACCAACGGCGAATGGTTGCCTTTTAGTCCTGCCAACAGGTTACTGGGCAAAACAAAATGGTACGTTCCGTTGCGCAATGACCATTTTCAAAATGCCTATATTGCCTTCAATGCCACCTTTGCTCAAGCACAAAAACATACTGCCATTTATGAAACATCCACGCCTGAGTACTGGTTGGTCTCTCTGGGGGCGGGTGTTTCCTACCATAAGATTCGCTTTTCGCTCACCTGTAATAACCTGACCAATACATATTACAACGACCACCTGTCTCAGTTGCGAAATATTGGAATGCGTGATATGGGCAGAAATGTGGTGTTAAATCTGGGATTTCAGTTTTGATATTTTGATGTTTTTAAATTGACTGCCGGCATTCCATACTTTGAGGAGATACAACCCATCCGGCAAATCGGCAATATCTATATCAGCACCCGGTTGGAAAATGGATTTCATCTCCTTCCCAAAGTAATCAGCAATGGTGATGTGATCAATTATTTTGTCTGTCTTAAGATGAAGGTAACCTGTAGTGGGATTGGGGTACACCTGGACCTCGAAATTATCATATTGGGCCGTAATTATTTTGGATAAAACAAACTTGCCGTCGCTATCTATTTCTTTGATCCTGTAATAGTTAGTTCCAGACAATGGGTTTTTATCTAATGCCGAATACGCATGCGGTTCATTGGTGGTGCCATTTCCTTTTTCCGTTGCTATTTTGTTGAAATCAATTCCATTACCGCTTCTTTCCACCTCAAAATGACTGCAGTGGTGCTCCATGGCCGTACTCCATAATACCTCCATTCCATCAGATACCTTGCGCACACGGGGCGGCCCGGCAAATTCGACTGGTAATGCACCATTGACAGGCGTTGTGGACCGGTACAAGCCCCCTTCACCATTGGTGTTGTAATATGTGACCACATACAAATACCCGGAAGCATCAAATTCAAGTGCCGCCGCCTGCGATATTGCTGGTAACCCGCCCGAGGATGATACCCAATCGGTATTGGCATTCCACACTTGATTGGTAGCCATATAAACAGGATCGACATATTGTCCATTATTGGTAGCAATATAGGCATTGTTGTTGTTGTCGAAGACTAAGTCATTAATATCACTCAAGCCACTCAGGTCGGGATCTAGAAACTCGGTCCAGGCATCGCCATTGCTTCCGGGGACAGAAAACCAAAGCATATTGGTCCACCAGTCCGTTGCGGCGAAGAGATAACCAGCATTATCCATTTCCACTTCTATGAGATTGCCATACCAGGGAATAGTATTTCCGACTCCAGGTGTCCATGTTGCACCGCCATCATAAGACCGCGTCACGCCCTCCGACTCACTTCCCAGGAAGATCGTGGACCCGGGCCCAAATTCGATATCCCAAATCGCCGAAAACCCAGAGATGGGCCGATTCACCCATGTGGCGCCATTGTTGACGGAATAAGAAAGCGCCGGACCAGAAAACCTGCCAGTGGCCCAAATGGTATCGGCGGCATGTTGTTTGATTTTTGTATATAAATCAATTCCATTAGAGGCTACCTGGGTCCATGTATCCCCTTGATTGGTGGAACGGAAAATAATACCGACAAGTGTCGAGCCAGGGATAAACGCGCTCAGCAAAAGATCGCCTGCTGCATTGGTGGTGATTTGAAAAGGGCGAAGCGTGGTGAGACCCAAATTTTTCCGTTGCCAGGTATTCCCATTATCATCCGATCTCCAAATACCATCATACTGGGTACCTGTATATAATTTGCCATTAACGGCACCCGTAAAACACACGATAGGTTTCCGGGCATCCAGTCCCGGGTTCATGTCGTTCCAACTGCCTCCGTGGTCTAATGATCGGTATACCCCGGATGCACCACCAAAAAGATGGTCGGACAGTGTGGTGCACATCGCGTTGAAAGGAGTGGTAGACAATGCATTAGTGACAATAGACCACGAATTACCCCTATTTACCGATCGGTAAATCTGCCCAGTCCCATTCAGACTAAAACCTAGAAATACATTGCTTTGCGCATCAATACATATCGCAGTGGCATTGAGGGCCGGCAAGCCAGTATTGATAGTCGTCCAGACACCGCCTGCCGCAGGAATACGGTAGACATTATTGCTGTTGCAGGCGACATAAAGCGTATCTGTGTTACTGATGGCCATTTTAGTAACAAAAGAATTGGGCATCACCCCTATTGAAGTCCAACTATTAGTTCCGTTAAATTGATAAACCCCGCTGTTAAAGCATCCCACATATACAGTTCCGGTGGAGCCTACCGCGATTACGCGCGCCAGTGCGGGCAGATTAAATTTGATACTCGACCAGGTGGCTCCGTTCCATTTGTACACATCATCGGAGGTAGAAACCATGTACATTTCACCGTTCAGGCCCTTGCAGAAACTCCATGGGATGATACTGCCGGAGGGTAAACCGGTATTGATGGACGTCCACGTTCCGCTACTGTATTTATAAATACCGTGGCTTCCTGTTCCGGCAAAAATCTCATTGGTAGAGGAAGTTTCCAATGCCTTGATAAACTGGTCAGGAATATCCTGGCTGATATTATCCCAGGTGATACCTTCATCAGCCGACAAGAATGCACCAAAACTGGTGGTTCCTATGCAGACCTCATTATTGTTGGTGGCTGTCATCGCATTCAGCGATTCATTGGGGCCGTTTACTTTTTCCCACGTAACCTGGGCAGATAGGGTGGTGGATACCCCTGCAAGGAGGGCGGTCAGGGTGATTATGAATAAAAAAGATACTTTTTGCATGTTTATATAGCTGTTATTATTGAAATGATTGAACCGTCACCCGCGTAACCCATCCATCGCCGGTTTTCAAAAAATAAAGCCCGGGCGATAAATATTGCGGCAAAAAGATCTTTCCTTGTTGAATTTGCAATTGGGCGATGAGCCTTCCGGTAACATCGTAAATATGCAGGTTACCTGAAAAATCTTCCCATCTTCCGGCAGCGGTGTAATACCGAAGGGTACTATCGCCTTCTGCCACATCAAAAGGATCCAGTCCCAGTGGGTAATTGTATTCTTTTTGAAAATGCAGGCCCCACATGACTGTGCTGGAGCATGCAGATAAAAAAAGGACAAAAGCAATTTTGCAAGTACGCATAGAGAAACAGGCTTTTGATGCCGGGAATATTTTTCGTTGAACAAAGTTTATAAAACAGCCAATTTGCCAACCATCCATCAACCGTTTTCGCATAATACAACCCGCTTGGTAAATTGGAAGGCAGCCGCATTCTCTCTTCCTGCATATTTATTCCAGCAATGTATTTTCCTGAAATATCATAAAGCGTAAGGATACCGGAATAATCTGATCTTCCCTAGAACACAGTGGTACCTCCAGCCCGACAAGGATTAGGCGAGAACTGGGTTGTTGTATTCGCTGTTGGTAAAAAAGTCGTGCCGTTTGTTTTTTGGATAAAATTAGTATCGATAGTATGAAAATAAGTATTTGTGAAAACGGGGGCATTAAAATCAAAAAATATGGCGGCAGTATTTTCTATGACCGACCCGATTGGCACATTGTTACGGGGAAGAATACGGAATTTTACAAAACCATGGGATGCCGCTTCAGCGATATTGGAATCGGGTAAAAGGATATGGTCAAAAGTGTATTTCAAAATATCGTGGTCTTCAAATGTTACTTTACAAGGATGACTACTGGCTAATATTTGTACAGAAAGTGGATCCAATAACGGCGATAAATCATCGCGAATGACCACTATAAATGCAGTATCTGTGCCGGTATTCTGGAACCGGATCAGGTATTGCAGAGGCGTACCCGGTAAAATCTGGTGTTTATCGCCGACACCTTCCGGACTGGCGTATTTGTCATTGGGGTCGTAAGAACCCTGCAGGATATTACAATCGCTGGCTGTGACAGGATTTCCGTCTTCATTGGGGAACTGGGTGATATAACCGCCGGGGAAAAGGCCTGTACCGTTCCAGTTGCAGGCTTCCACCCAGGCAGAAGGCCCGTTAGCAAGTGGTGAAAAGGCGTCGTACGGATACCCCGGCTCCTGCTCCGACAATAATCCATAAGTGGAACCATCTGCCGCAATCCGGATAGTATCGGTACCGCCGGGAAGCAACGGATCAAAACTACTTTTTAACCACACCACCATATCTTCAATAATGACATAATCCAATACCTGTGTAGCGGCAGTGCCGATATTCCAGGCCCAAAAAACGATGCTGTCTTGTTCGCAGTACCCGCCCACGGCTAATTGTGCGCCAGACCAGGCGGGTATCGGCACACAAAAAGTATCCGGATAAATATGTGCCGAAACACATACGGTCTGGCCAAGCTGGGTGGAGTCGCAGTCGGCATAAATCTGAATGGTAAACTGGTCACAGGTATTGATGGGCACATTGCCAAGGCTGAAAACCAGGGTGTCACCAAAAATGGCAGTTACCGGAATCTGGGAGGAGACGTAGGTCATGAACGGATCAAGAACGACCTGTATCCATGCCGAATCGGCAGCAATCGTTCCATTATTGCAATAATTGAGGTAAAGGTTATTCGTGAAGCACCTGCGGGCAAAGGGCAGGCATATGTCCACTTCCATTTGCGGACATTCGACGGCGGCTTGTAAATTGAAATTGGTGGTATCCAACTGGTTGGGCGCAGCGAAAAACAACGGAATATTATTTTGACAAGGCTCCCAATAAGAATTGTAGGTCCGAATGGCTAATTGATAAGCACCAGTATCCGCCGGGAATACATATTCTCCAGCCAGATTGGCAAATGAAAAAAGAGTATCCTGCGTATTGGTCAATTCGATGATCCAGCCCGACAATACAGGCTCCGTGGTATCGGCAAGGCAGTTGAGATTCGGGTCCTGCACCACTTTCCCGGAGATCAGGTTGGGTGAGCCGATAAGCGAAGTATCGGTTTTGATTACATTGATATTGTTTCCATACCTGTAACTTAATAAGTAACCCTCATCCCAGGTCTTTATCAAACTGGTTACCCATAATATCCAGATTGGATTAATAGGGTATACCTGTAGTTTTTGGATATTCCCCAAAGAATCCAATACCGCCATAAAAACTGCCGGCTGTGGCCCTTCTATTTTGCCCGCCATAACCCAGCCTGTGCCTTCCGGGATAATTCTTTCAGGAATGTAGTCAGTTCCTTTTCGGATTTGTGTCGCATAATCTAATTCCGGCCAGCCTGCTTTTTCCCACAACAATTGCCAGTTGTCATCGTAACACAGGGCCCTGCCAAAAGGCTCTTGTCCGGTATCTTCATGATAGTCAAAGCCGACGAGTACTACATCTCCGGCGGAGTTGGATATAAAATCCTGTAGTAAATTAAAACTGGTCAGGAAAACAGTTGGAGGTGCCATATTGCCGTTAATATCTATCCATGAAATGTTGAAGCTGGGCCCTACAGCCGCGGGTGAATATTTAAAGAAGAACTTATCGCCTATTAATTTTATATCTGAAACCCTTCCCCGGTACTCCTCTTTTTTGATTTGATAAATGATATTTCCCGAAAAGTCAATCTTAACAACTAAGAAATAGTCTTTAAAAATATTCCCGGGATACCTTTCGTATAAAACGCCCATTAATAAATAGCCATCAGCCAATTCAATGCCTTTTTCGAGGTATCCGGAAAACATGATAGCGGCTGGATCTCCTGGAAATTTGATCACTTTTTCCCATAACATTGTACCACCCGGCGACCAGGACCAGAAAGTGCTGGTGGAATCTTCTACTGTGTTTGAAAAGGTCAATATCGTATCATTACGTCCTCTTATGAATCCTTGATCGGTGAGGTCATGCGGGAGTATTTGAAATTGGTCATTGTTGCCGCTTTTATCGATATTCAGGTCGATAAATGCCTTATCACTCAATGTCGTGGCCTGAAAAATGAACCCATCAATAGTTTCTTTGGAGTGGAAAACAGAGGGGTAGTTACCGGAGGAGAAATATGATTTTTGAAAACGTTGTCCCCAGGCTGTTAAGCCAGTCAGGGCGAACAACAGGGCGGTTAGTAATACTTTTTGGTTACTCATCATGGAAGTGCTTTTGTAGTAAAGTGATGCCTTCGGAACCAGTTCATTCGTTCCTTCGGGTTTCGTCCGGCGATCAGTCCTTAGAAAAGGCCGTCGCCTGGAAAAAACTAAAC
>JBILHQ010000257.1:0-7981 GCA_044350415.1 Saprospiraceae bacterium
CACAGACCGTGTGAATTGGGACGCACCCGTTTTTCGCTCCAACAACCCACCATACCGGTTTTATGCAGGTACTTATCGCCTGCTGTCTTCCCCGGATGGCCTGGGATTTGGCGGCGGCTCTCCCGACCTGACTGATGGCGTCGATATTATTCCCAAATTCCATACCGTTACTTGCCTTGATGAATCACCAGTGACGCCTGATAAATTATTTGCGGGAACCAGCGATGGCAATGTATGGCGCCGCGATGCCAATGGTACCTGGGCCAATATTACCGCCGGATTACCTGACCGGTACGTAACTTCGGTAAAGGGCTCCCCCACCCTTCCACAACGCCTGTTTGTGACCCATTCAGGATTTCGAAATAACGAATACATTCCCCATATCCACCGGTCCGATAATAATGGAACTACCTGGACAGACATTTCAGGAAATCTTCCACAGGTGCCTGTTAATCAACTGTTTATTGCACCTGGAAGCCTCGATTCCATATTAGTGGCGGCCACCGACGCAGGAGTCTATGCCACCCGCAACAGCGGCCAAAACTGGTTCCGGCTGGGCAGTAATTTACCTTCCGTTCCGGTTTTTGATTTTGCACATAATATTGCCCGGAAAGAGTTAGTCGCCGGTACTTTTGGCCGGGGCATCTGGACTTTCCCGATAGACTCCATCAAAGCACAGCAAATTACCGCACCCGTGGTCATGGTGAATGTGGATGGCCTGATCAAAAACAAAAACGGGGAGGGCGTTGCCAATACCACTTTCCCGGACTTAGGTTCAACGGCAGTTACTGATGTTACAGGTTATTATTTGATTGATTCGCTTACTGGTTGCACGGAAGCAGTAGTAAAACCTTACCGCAACGATGACCCGGTCAATGGCGTTACTGCATACGATCTGGTATTAATCAGCCGGCATATTCTTAATTTGGAACCGATTGCATCGCCTTATAATCTTATTGCAGCTGATGCCAATAAATCGGGCACTGTCACCACTTACGATATCGTTTTATTGCGCAAACTGCTGCTGGGTACCGATACCGCGTTTATTGGAAACACTTCCTGGCGGTTTATTCCGGAAAATTTTCCGTTTACCATGGCGAACAACCCGTTTGCAGATACATTTCCCGAGGCCATTACCGTTTCACTGGAACAGGCTCCGCAAACTATCGGCCAATTTACCGCGCTCAAGGTGGGAGACATTGACGATACCAGCATTCCTCATTTCAAGGGTGACCTGGAAGACCGAAACTTAACTCCCTGGCCAATGACCGTCAATGAAGCGGCGGTTAAACCCGGCGATATTGTAGACATTCCGTTGATGGCCCAATTGGAGAGTACTGTTGGCGTTCAATTTACGATCAGGTTTGACCCCGCAGTGCTGCAATGGATGGTTCCTGATCATTTAGCGGAAGGTATCATACCGGAAGAGCATTTTAATATGAAACAAGCCGACAAAGGGATTGTAACCTTCGTTTTCGAACCGCACGTCACTGGGGATAAGTTGTTCGACCTGCACTTTAAAGCCCTTCATACAGGCCATTTGTCAGCATCTGTTCAAATTAACAGTGACCTGACTCCAGCCCTGGCTTTCCACCCCGATGGAAAGCCACTGCGGCCAGTATTGCATTGGCAAAAGCCCTTGTTGAGTGGATTTGAGATATTCCCTAATCCTTCTCCGGCATCCGGATGCTGGATCAGAGCGGCACAGCCGGGGACAGTTCGTGTTATCGACCAGGCAGGCAAGGAAGCGACTAAAGTATTCGTGCATCCATCGCAGCCGGTATGGTTGCATGGTTTACATCCGGGGGCCTATCTGGTGGAATATATGGATAGCGATGGTCGTTTGGTAAAAAAATTAATCGTGCAATAAAACAGCGTTAGTCATTTCGACTCCGCTCAATGAACGGAGTCGAAATGACTAATCGCGCCACACATACGGAAATAATACAAAAGTAAGCGTCAGCAAAATTGCGTCTATGGACAGCAGGTTGATGATATCTTTATAATACGAGGTATCCTGCATGAGCCGAAGGGCAATGGCCGAAAGGCGCAGCAAGGTCAATAAAATAGGCAAAATCACCGGAAAACTCAAAATTGCCATCAGCGTGGCGCTGTTATTTGCCCGGGCTGCGATGGAGGAAATAAAAGTGAATGCGATCGAAAAACCGGTACTGCCCAGGAATAGGGTCAGTGCAAATAACGGATAGTCCTTTACGGGATTTCCCGCTACCACCGAATACAACCCAAATGCCAGCGCGCTCAATACGATGAGTAACAAGGTATTATAAATAATTTTGGACAACAAAATCGCCACAGGATCGGTCAATTGGTAATAATACAATTGCCGCGCGCCACTTTCCTGCACAAAACTTTTGACCACCGCATTGATCGAGGCAAAAAGGACAATCAGCCAAAAAAGGACGTTCCAAACATTTGGTGCCACTTTAATACTGGCCACATATACCACAAACACCATACTGAATACGTACAATACAATGCCCGAAATGGCATACCGCTGGCGGAATTCCAGCAAAAATTCTTTCCGCAGTAAAACGGGTAGCATCTTCCACATGGGGCAAAGATAATTAAGAATAGGTATCCGTTGATATGTTATCAGTCGCAGACTTGACAACCATAAGCCACTTATATTGGGCCAAAAGAAGCTACACTGCGACTGATAACGCATCAACTGATAACTAATTTCAAGAAACGTTGTACTTTTGCCCCGCTCAATAGGCAATTACTTTTACTAAAATACTGAAAATGAGTTGGTTCAAACGGCTTCAGGAAGGAATAACCACCGCAACGAAATCTAAAAAAGACGTTCCGGAAGGGGTATGGTACCAATGTAAAAATTGTAAAGAGACCAGTACCACCAAAGCACTGCGTGAAAATTACTATAAATGTCCGAAATGTGACTACCATACCGCTATCGGATCAGAGGAATATTTTGAGATCCTTTTCGACGATCAAAAGTTCACCCGTTTACACGAGGACCTGATGGCTGTCGATATGCTCAACTTCACCGATCTCAAGCCTTACAGCCGGCGAATCGAAGATACCATTGCCAAAACAGGGCTCAATGACGCATTAGGATTGGCGGAAGGCACTGTCGGTGGATATCCATTGGTGATCGCTTGTATGGATTTCAAATTTATCGGCGGGTCCATGGGATCGGTGGTTGGTGAAAAAATTTCACTGGGTATCGACCGGGCAATAGAAACCGGCAGCGCATTTATCATCATTTCCCGGTCAGGTGGTGCAAGGATGATGGAAGCAGCATTTTCCTTGATGCAAATGGCCAAAACCAGCGCTAAACTCACCCGCCTTGCCAAAGCAGGTCTCCCCTATTTTTCTTTGATGACCGACCCAACCACCGGTGGCGTTACAGCATCATTCGCCATGCTGGGCGATATTCATATTGCGGAACCCGGTGCATTGATCGGATTTGCCGGCCCGCGGGTCATTCGTGAAACCATCAAACGCGACCTTCCCGAAGGCTTCCAAACAGCAGAGTATCTCCTCGAAAATGGTTTTGTCGATCTGATCGTTAACCGCAAAGATTTAAAGGGTACAATGACCGATTTGCTGGCACTTTTTGCAGCCAAACGCCAGACAGGAAAAGCGGCTGTTTGATTTACGATGGATTCGATTTACGATTCATACAAGATTATCGGATATTTCCTGAGTGGCAATATAGATGGGTCCTTGTATGAATCGTAAATCGAATCCATCGTAAATCAAAAATCAAACCCTCAGGTGCTTCCACTTTCCCCCTGCCAGATACCAGGTAGTAAGACTAAGCATGGCCATCCAATAAAGAATTTCCGCCATCCAAACCCATAAAAGGTCCAGACTGGTATAATTGGTGATATAAAAAACGTACCCCAAATATACCGCGATACAAAGCGCCTGCAATTTGAGTCCGAACCAGGTGGCTCCTGTGCCTGCCAGGGCATTAAAGGATACTGCACCGAAACAGGAAAGTGTTAACAGACCCAGTAACACATAAAATACCGGCTGCGCCTCTACCACCAGTGACATATCTGATTTGCCGAGTAAAGGATACAAAAAGAATCCAGGAGCCAGCAATACTGGTATCGCAATAATGGCCGTGACCAACCAACATAATTTCCCTGTTTTCCAGGTGGCCGGCAGTACGGCATCGAAACGGCCCTGCCCGATCAGGTTACTGATCAATGTATTTGCCCCCGAGGAAAAACCCCATAAAGGGATAGAAAGCAGCAGGTAAACTGTTCGCGCCAGATTGGAAATAGCCAGCGGACGCTCGCCGAGGTTTTCCACCATCCCGAAAAAGAAGACCCAACTGCCCTGCCCTACTGCCGCCTGTGCCAATACTGGCAACGAAATGCGCAACTGTTGGTAGGTGAGCTCCCAGTCAATTTCGGGTAAAGAGAATATTTTGAGTGGACGATTGGCTTTATCCCAAATCACATACATGACAAATACTGAAAAGGCAATCCCTTCTGCAATACTACTGGCCAAACCAGAACCGCCAATCCCCATTTCCGGCAAACCAAATTTTCCAAAAATTAATCCGTAATTCAGCACCAGATTGACAATCGCCAGGATAACCGTATCCACTAAAATAAATAGCGGACGGGCAATTCCGGTGTACAGCGACAATAAGGCCACGCCAGCGTAACTAAAAAATATGCCATAAGACCGGTAGTGAATATATTCTAAGCACTTTTCATAAACTGCCGGACTGTGGTCGAGAAAAAATTTAAAAAACCACGCCGACCCATGACGCATAAACGCCCACATAATACCCGCCATCAACAACTCAAACAGCAACATGGTATGGAAAGTATGTCCCACCTTGTCGGGACGGCCTTCTCCCATTCGCCGCGCAATCATTATTTGTCCACCCCGCGAAAAACTATAGCCAATCGCAGCGATCGTAATATAAAAAACACCCACAAAGCCAATCGCTGCAAACTCGACCTCGCCCTTATGAAAAAGCAGCACAGCATCGCTCAGTGCTATTACATTTTGGGCAGCAGAGCCCAACATGATGGGCGCCGAAATCCGCCAGATTTGCTTATATGTAATGTCTAATTTCAAAAAAGGTTCGGGTTAATATACCATCCAGGGTTTCCACCGGGAGGGCACAATCTGAAAATGTTGTTTCTCTTTGAAGTCCTTGCGGAAAAAGGCGCAGGCAAAATCACCACAGTCAATAGTCATTGTTATTCGGGGATGTGCTTTGACTTTTTCCCATGCCGCTTCCATTCCGGGGGACCAATGTACGTCGTCTAACACGAATATCGTATCATCATGTGCCTTTGAAAGGCAAACTTCTACATACGCTAATGTGGGCTCCTCCTGATGATTGCCGTCGAAAAAGACAAAATCGAGGACAGGGTACGATGCAACCGTCTGTTGAAGGGTTTCGCTGAAGGGACCCGTAATGATTGCTGTATTGGCCACACCTAATGCCTCCAGATTCATCCGGGCAATCGAAGCAGACTGCGGGCAACCTTCGAGAGCGGTAATCCTGGCCAGGGAACTTCCGGATTTAGCAATGTATAAAGTACTAATGCCAACAGAACTCCCCAATTCCAGTATTTGTTTGGGCTGATGCCATTTCACTAACCGGAACAAGCGCGCACCCTGCCGGGCATCACTGCCCGACCTGTGCACTAATTTAGATAAAGTGGTAGTACGCACTACAGGAGTTGTACTGCCTGCGTATGCACCGTCGGGACCAGCCCCGAAATCCGTTATTGTAACAGGTGTGCGGTTCTGTAACATTTTCCCCCGAAGTGCAGCAATTTCATCAAAGGCATAGTAATACCGACGGTCCTCCAGCACTTCTGTAATCCATTCAAAAACGAAAGGAGAATGAACTTTGTATTTGGTGACCGCCCTCCGGTAAAATTTCCACCAGGCTACTATTCTGAAAACAACTATCGGCCTTAATCCCACAACACACTTTTTCCACGACGAATATAACGCCGCAAGTTTACCCAAAATGCAATGACCAAATATACAATAAGTGGAGAGCCCATTCCAATAAATGAGGTATAAATAAAATACTTACGGACTTCTGAAGGTGAAAGATGCATTTTTTCACCGAGATACTGGCAAACACCGAATGCGTGACGCTCGATAATATCTTTCAACCAGTTGTTCAGCATGGACGATTATTATTTTTATGGTTCAAATGCAAAAATACAGCTTTTTTTTAAAACTGGCATTATTCTTGGCTTAGGATAACTGTCTGAAATTCACTCCAATTCATTTCTCATCTAAACACTGCTTTTATGTTCATTATTTTAATCTTTTTTATGTCTTATTGGGTCAGTGAAATGCTGATCTCTGCGGCAGAAGTGGTTTCTTTTTCATTGCGCCGGTAAGAGCATGTCGTTTTTTTTTAACTTTTGTGGCAACAGTTTGTTCTTTGACGCATTATACTTGGTGTAAAGGGGTATTGTTTGATTTAAAACGGCTAATTTTATGGCTCGAATACCTCCTCTGCAACAAGTATACTACTTTTGCACAAAATATGAAAAAGATAAATTATTTAGTAGCCATAGTGGTGGTTACCACCTTGTTCTTACAATCATGTATCAGTACTGAGAATTCTTTTACTCAGGTAGCGCCAGGTATTTGGCGGGGCGTGCTGACGTTAGAAAAACCGGTATTCCCTGTGGTACCCAAAGACAGTATCAGTCTGATATATGACCAGTTCAAACCAGGCGAACTCCCTTTCAACTTTGAAGTAACTTATACCAGCGAAGACCGCTTTTATATCGATATTATCAACGGCGACGAACGTATCCGCTGCGATAGCATCCGTTTTGGGCGGGATAAAACGACAGCCAGGGACACCTTTAATATTTACTTTCCGGAATACTCCAGTTACATCCATGCGGAAGTGAGAGGAAGCGTCATGCAAGGTTATTGGACGGTGACCACCAAAGAAAATTACCGTATCCATTTTGTAGCGGATTCCGGCAAAAACTATCGTTTTACTTCGCTGACACAGCCCCCGGTGATGAACCTGACGGGTAAATGGGCCACACTGTTCGGCGTAAATGAAGGAAAACCTGAAAAAGCCATTGGAGAATTTAAACAAACAGGCAATCGCCTTACCGGAACCTTCCGCACAGAAACTGGCGACTACCGATTTCTGGAAGGCACCATCCAGGGCCGGAAATTTTGGCTATCCTGTTTCGATGGCGCACATGCTTTTCTGTTTTCAGGGGTGGTAAAGGGCGACAGCCTGCAGGGTGAATTCAGATCCGGGAAAAATCCACCGACCCTTTGGACAGCATGGATAGATCCAAAATTCCAATTGGGGAACCCTGATTCTCTGACACAGGTAGTTTTGTCAAGCCCGTTTGGCTTTGATTTTAATACCCCTGATGGTAAAAATTTACGATTCCCTGGCCCCGATTTTGATCAAAAAATTGGCGTCTTTACGATTATGGGAACCTGGTGCCCCAATTGCCGGGACGAACAGGTTTTCTTAACTGAATTCCTTAAAAACAACCCCACTCTCGCGCAAAAAATGGCCGTTGTTGGATTTTCTTTTGAGCGGCATAAAGAACCAGCTCAGGCAAATACACATTTAAAAACTTACCGGAAAAAAATGCAAATCCCTTATGATCTGGTATACGCAGGCAATGCAAGTGCTGCTGAAGCCGCCAAAGTATTCCCTTCCCTTGATAAGGTGCTGGCATTCCCAACCATGATTATCGTCGATAAAAAAGGTAAAATACGCAGCGTACATACTGGATTTGATGGCCCGGCAACCAGCCAATACAGTACCTTTAAACAACAATTCACCGATTTAATGAATACTTTAGCGCTGGAATAACTGTATTCCTCCGCTTTTACCTGTTCTTGAAATAATGACGCAATTATACCTGGCTTACAGCCACGAAAACGCCCCCCTCGCCGATCAGATAGCGGCACAACTAACGGATATCGAGTGCCTGCGGCACACCGA
>JBILHQ010000053.1:0-28180 GCA_044350415.1 Saprospiraceae bacterium
ATAACACTTGCGGCATCATCACCTCGGTTTTCCGGTATTCCGGTGCCACGCAACTGGTTTGCGGCATTCCAGTTGCTTATAACCCTTGTTTCTGAAGATAGCAGACCACGAAAAGTAATTTTTTTTGACGAGTTGCCATGGTTTGACGCGCACGGTTCCGATTTCCTTCAAGCCCTTGAGCATTTCTGGAATTCCTGGGCCTCCATTCGCTCTGATATTGTACTGATTGGTTGTGGTTCTTCGGCATCCTGGATGATCAATCAGCTCATTCATAACCGTGGTGGCTTGCACAATCGTATCACCGAGCGGATATCGTTACAGCCATTCATGCTTGCTGAAACAGAAGAGTTTTTGCGCCAAAAAGGCAGCGTTTTTGATCGGTACCAGTTGCTGGAATTGTACATGGCAATGGGCGGTATCCCGTACTATCTGGAACAAGTGCAAGTCAACAGGAGTATTGCACAAAATATTGACCGCCTGTTTTTTACAACGGGGGCTATGCTCAATCTGGAGTACGGCGATCTGTATCGTTCCCTGTTCAACCGTCCGGAACGGCATATTACAATTGTGGAAGCATTGGCGCGTAAATCAAAAGGATTGAGCCGTACGGAACTGCTCGAAGTTACAGGTTTGGCAGATGGTGGTGCCGCTACCACCACACTCGATGAGCTGGAGCACTCCGGTTTTATCCGGCGCTACTTCCCCTTTGGAAAAACCAAAAGAGATGCATTGTACCAGTTGATTGACCCTTATACTTTGTTTTATCTCAGTTTTGTGCAGGACACTAAAGCAGAGGGCAAAGGCGCGTGGCTGGAGCAAAGTAAAAGCCCCCGATGGTGCGCCTGGAGTGGTTACGCTTTTGAATATATCTGCCGGTATCACATTGAAAATATCAAAAAAGCGCTTGGTATAAGCGGTGTTTATACAGAAATATCCAACTGGAAAAATAAATCCAGCAAGAATGGTGCACAAATTGATCTCATCATTGACCGAAGCGACCGGGTGATCAATATTTGTGAAATGAAATTTTCTGTATCTTCATTTACCATCGACAAGGCTTACGCCGAAAACCTGCGCAACAAAATCGCAGTATTCAGAGAAGAAACCAAAACCAAAAAGACCTTGTTTCTGACGATGGTTACTACTTTTGGACTGAAACAGAATGAATATGCGATGCAATTGGTCAATGAATCGCTCGATATATCAGCACTGTTTGGGTAACGAAGCCCCTCGAAAAATAAAAATCCAGCAAAAGAGAAGACGTGCTCTAAAACTATCCCGAAGCCCCCCATCACATGTTACAAGCAATCCCAATCATACAATACCCGTGAAAAATCCCCTTTGGCCAAATCGGCTTCCCGGATAAAAAAATGCCCGACACCCATATCGCCCCACATCAGATCCATTAACTCATCGGAGTCCAACTGCAGCAAGAGCAGCATCGGATCGTCCGGACGGCGGGGGTCGTCCTGGGTGAAATACGCGTATCCGCCCACCTTATGGCCGTCGGCACGCAGTTTTTTACTAAAATCTTCCTGTACATCCCATTCTTTTTCGCCAAACTGCCGAAAAAAGTCCGCACCATGTGCCTGGTAAAAACGGTAGTCAGTCGCCGGTGCAACACCTTCTTCCAGAGTGAATACCAACGGATAAGATTCGTCCGGATGGTGCGGCAGTAGGTCAAAATCTTCAGGGATATTGACTTTGGTTTCCAGTACCTTTTCGTCCTTTACAGGGTCGGGATAAAACAATACCCGAAAGGTATCGGGATTTTCGCCATCGTCGAAATCCATGCCGTACAAATCATCATCGTGGATAAAAAACTGCACAATCCCCTTTTCCGGAAAGGGGGTCAAATGCGGCATATCGGCAAAATTCAATTGCGCCAGAAAAAACAATGCTTTCCCATCAGGTGCCACCGGCCAAACGGTCTCTTTAGGCATATACGGCACCCCGCCCACCTTACTTTCCCAAGGTTTGGTTTTGCGCGCTTCCTGCGATTTAACGCGGATAAACGGTTGTTGCGTGGCGAGTATCTGATCTCGAAACTGCTCGGCGGCAGCGGGTATTTGTAGTTGCATTTGTTTATTGTTTTAGTCGGTTAGTCCTTATTCGCCAACTGCCCGCAGGCAGCATCAATATCTTTTCCGCGACTCCGCCGAACAGTGACCGTTACATCGTGGTTGGCGAGCCGGGCACCAAATTCGTTCAGGCGGTTTTCATCGGATTTTTCAAACGAACCACCGTCAATCGGGTTGTATTCGATAATATTTACCCGCACAGGGAACCGGCGACGGCACAACATAATCAGTTTGGCAGCATCTTCCGGACCATCGTTGAATCGTTCAAAAGCGATGTATTCGTAAGAGATACGGGTTTTTGTTTTTCTGTAAAAATATTCCAGCGCCTGCATGAGTTCCTCCAGGTTGTTGGAGGCATTGATCGGCATAATTTCGTTGCGTTTGGTATCGTCGGCAGCATGCAGACTAATGGCAAGATTGGACCGAAAACCATCATCAGCCAATTTGCGGATCATTTTGGCGATTCCCGCTGTGCTGACAGTAATCCGTGAGGCCGACATGCCCAGGCCCATTGGCGCTGGCGCGGTAATATGCTCGATACTTTTCATGGTATTAGCATACGTCAGCAGCGGTTCGCCCATGCCCATGTACACGATATTGGTAAGTCCCCGGCCAAATGCGGCATGACATTGTTTATTCACCAATGTCACCTGGTCAAAAATCTCCCAGGGATCGAGGTTGCGTTCGCGGCCCATGCGACCGGTGGCACAGAATTTACAAGTCAGGCTGCACCCCACCTGGCTACTGACACAAACCGTGAACCGGTTATCATCGGGTACCGGAATCAGTACGCTTTCAATACGGTGACCATCGTGGGTCAGGAAACGGCTTTTGATGGTGCCATCGTTGCTATGCTGCACTTTGTCTTCCCGCATGGTGTTGAATGTGTAATTTTCGCTCAGGCGGGTGCGCAATGCTTTCGGCAAATTGGTGAGTGCATCCCAATCTGTTGCCCCTTTGGACCAGAACCATTCGTACAATTGTTTGGCCCGAAAACGGGGTTCATTCCATTCAGTAAATAACGCCTCTATCCTGGGCAAACTAAGGGATCTTATATCTTCCATGTGTGTTGTCTACTTTGTTTCGATGGTCACTTTGGTGATTTTGTCACCGACCTGCAATTGATTGACGATATCCATTCCTTTCGTCACTTTCCCAAAGATGGTGTACCGTCCATCGAGGTGTGGCGTGGGCGAATGGGTAATAAACCACTGTGTACCCTCAGTATCTAATCCTGCCGATGCCATACCTACCATGCCTTCGTCATCGTACCAAACCGGGCCAATTTCTGTCCGGATAGTGTAGTCTGATGCGCCATAACCATCTCCTCTTGGACAACCGTCCTGCACCACAAAATTAGGTACCACGCGGTGAAAGGCTTTACCGTCAAAAAAGCCGTCTTTGGCTAAGTTGATAAAATTGAGTACCGATCCTGGTGCCCATTCGGGGAAAAAACGCATTTCAACCTGCCCTTTTTCTGTTTGAATAATGGCTTTGGTCGTCTCTTTAATCAGTGCAAAAGAAGCCCACTCAATGGGGTGGTTGAATTTAGGTTTTGCGCTAACCGGCACGGGTTGTTCATTAAAAAAAGCAATGGTTTTTTCCAAAGCCTGGTATGCCTCTACATCGCGCGGCATTTTCAATTGCCGGAGTGTTTGGTCAAAATCTGAAGTGCGCGCTGAGTCACGCATTGTTTTGTAATTGAGTGCATTGACGGTAAATCCACCTGCCGCTTCCGCAATTACGCCTGCGTCGCCACTTCTGATCAACTCCCGGAGATAGTAGTAAAGGTCGCGGCGCGCGCCTTTTGATCCTTCTCCAAATGCGGCGTAAAAATTGGGGCGCTCACAAATGGTTCGAAGAGCTTCTGCTGCTGCACTTTTCACCGCAGGATGAGTAGCTGCGCGGCCTTTTTCATAAATCCAGTTGTATTGCCACACAAATTCGGATAAAGCGCGCAGGCATTCGGCTTGCTCATAAGGATTGTTGGACTGAAGGAACATTTCCCGCAACCGGAAGTTGACATAATCTTTTGATTCGGGTTCATTGCGGCCCGACAACCACTTGTTAGAGGCGTGGTAGAGTGCTACCTGACTTTGCCAGGGTAATGCGCCGTTATTTTTGGCAATACGCCAATAAAAATCACCGTCTTTTTCCTGGCCATTGGCAATAAAATATTCCGAAGCCGTGCGGGAAACGTGGATATTCGGGTCGGTAATGAGTGGAGTCACCATTTCGCGCACTGTATCGTACTCGAATTTTGTGAGGGCACGAATCAGGTTACATTTTACCCGCCAATCTTGCTCCGTTTTAATTACGGTCGAGAGCAATCGGAAAGATGGGCCTGTGATGGACTTGCCCAAAGCAGTAGTCAGCGCCATCCGGATATCGGGATCAACAGCGCGTACAAATGCAGCTGCGAGATGTACCGACTGGCTGCTGTCTGCCGCAACACCTTCTGTCCGGGCGAGGTATTGGGCTGCCATCAGGCGGGCGGGTTCCGGGATATGTTCGTTGGCCACATAGCGCACCATTAGATCGGTGGCTGCGGGATCGGTGATTTTGCGGACACCAAAACGGTAAACAGACCGGCATTGGCCCTGAAGCAGGAGCGTATCGGTTGGTTTGTAGGTAGTAACTGCGGCTATATTTTTTAATGCAGAAAGGCTGCCGCATTTGCCGATAGCCTCCAGAATGACAGCATTGAGCCGCTGGCGTTCGGAAAGCGAGTCGCCAGCCACAAACCCCTGAATAAGGGGAAGTTCGGCTTTCGCAGAACCCGTTTGTCCCAGCGAAAAAGCGGCGGCGATGCGCACCTCGTCCACCTCATCATTGAGCAACGGCGCTAATGCGGGAACGTGGGTGGAATCGCCGAAAGAAGCAAAAGACAGTGCCGCCAGATAACGGATAGTGGCTTCTGGTGATCTCAGATATACCATAAGGCTGTCAGCCATCCGCCGGTCCCGAAAATCATAAACCCGTTGTACCTTTTTATTCGTCAGATCGATCGTTACTTTGTCTGCACTCCCCTTCTTTTTATTCAAGTCGGGCGGAACGCAGGCAGAAAGCAGCAGCAAAAAGAAAAATGAATAACGGGCAAAACAAAATAGATGGCGCATGAGTATGGTCAATTATGCCACAAAGGTACGCATAATTACCGCGTCAATACGATATAATCCCGCAATAAGGTGCGCAAGAATTCCACGTTGTCAGTGATTCTTTTTGATATTTGCAGAATGCCCGCTACTCGTTCGGTAAGCCGGTCTATCGCATCTGCATGTGCAGAATTAGGAAAATTTTGGTAGCGAACCAGGACATTTTTGATGAAAATCATATCCTTTTCTGTAAGGCTTCGTACCTGCGGATATACCGGTTGGTAATTGTCGAGAGAAGCAATATTGAGAATATTCCGAAGACTGAACCTGCCCAAAATACTTTGAATTTTAATCACCACCGTATTAGCGGCTAAATCGCCCAACCGTTGGCCATGTGGTGTGGTTTTAATCAGCAGAATCCCGATAAGGCCGCCGCTGAATATGATATCCACCACCTGGAGCACCGCCCGCAGTACCACATCACTCCATTTGGGCTCTTTACCGTCTAAACGGACCACTTTTATGCCCATTGCCATTTTTCCCACCGTCCGGCCAGTTGTCCAGATTTCCATCAGGATAAAATAGAAAAACAGCGCGATGAAATAAAGCACATAAACAAAGATTGCCCATCCATTATCCATCCCATTTGTTCCAAAAAGAGAAAGAAACATGATACAAAGGATGGTATAGGAAACCGATACCAGCAGCACATCCAGCAGATAAGCACCCGTACGTTCCCGCAACCGGGCCAGATCATATTCGATGGTAACATTTTGGGTAGTCGTTATTTCAACTGAAGGGGCCATGCTTTTTTAGGTGGTTAGTTAGTCAGTTATCAGTTGCCCATTATCAAGCGTAGCGTTGACCACAAGCAGGTCATCCATTAGATCAAAACGGCCTGCATGTGGTCAACGCTACGGTTGATAACGGGCAACCGATAACCAAATTTCCTGGCAAAGAAAATTCTTATTCTACATTGTTTTTACCTTTACAGAAAATTTCGTTTCGCTAACCAGATAATTATGCCTATTTACCACAAATTAGGGCAAATACCGCCCAAACGCCACACTATTTTTGAAAAACCAGGAGGTGGATTATACTATGAACAACTCTTCGGTACCATTGGGTTCGATGGAATGTCGTCGCTGTTATACCAGATCCACCGGCCCACCATGGTTCAAGAAATACGGGAGGCTATTGATGTGTCGCCCAAAATTGCAGTGGAAAAAAATATGACAGCGCGCCTGTTGCAGGGCTTTGAAATAGCCCCGCAAGACGATTTCCTCGACAGCCGCGAACCCCTGCTGATCAACAGCGATATTCATATTGGCTTAGCTGCTCCCAGAAAATCGCTGCGCGATTATTTTTATAAAAATGCCGATGCCGACGAAATGATTTTCGTGCACCGGGGCTCCGGTACGCTTCGAACTTTTGTGGGAAATATCCGCTTTGAATATGGTGATTACCTGATCATTCCAAGAGGTATGATTTACCAGATTGACTTCGACACAGAAGATAACCGCCTGCTGTTTGCAGAGTCCTTTCTGCCCATTTATACCCCCAAACGCTACCGAAACTGGTTCGGCCAATTGCTGGAACAGTCGCCGTTTTGTGAGCGTGATTACAAACTCCCGCAGGACCTGGAAACCCACGATGAAAAAGGGGAATTTCTTCTCAAAGTAAAAAAGCAGGGGTTGTTACACCATCTCGTATATGGAACACATCCTTTTGATGTGGTGGGTTGGGATGGGTATAATTTTCCTTATGGGTTCTCTATTCACAATTTTGAACCCATTACGGGCCGCGTGCACCAACCACCGCCCGTCCACCAAAATTTCGAAACCAGCGCTTTTGTCATCTGCTCGTTTTGTCCACGGTTGTACGATTATCATCCCAAAGCTATCCCGGCTCCGTATAATCACTCCAATATCGATTCCGATGAAATGCTGTATTATGTAGATGGCGATTTTATGAGCCGGAACAATATCGAACAGGGGCATATTACGCTGCATCCCGGTGGTATTCCGCATGGTCCACACCCAGGTGCTTATGAGCGCAGTATCGGCCAAAAGGTTACCGCTGAATTGGCGGTAATGATCGATACCTTCAAGCCTTTAAAAGTGACTGAAAATGCGATGCGGATCGATGACGGAAAGTATTTTAAGTCGTGGATTGAACCAGACATGCGCTAAGCGTTGTCGCTGTTAAATATCCTCCGCAACAAGGCGCAGGATCGATTCACTTTTTTTAGTTATCAATATTATTTATAATGAATATTCTAAAAGTTACTGTACTATTTTCACTCGTCAGCATTGCCATTGGTTTCAGTGCCTGCAACGACCGCAAAGAAGTGGATGCCCTCAAAGAAGAAACCATGCATATTCATGATGAAGCCATGAAGGAAATGGGACCAATGAACGCCTTGTCGCGCTCCCTAAAAAAGGAAATGGCCACACTTGATACGCTTTCACCACGGCTCGATTCCCTGCGCAATATCGTCTCGAAAATGGAGCAAGCCGAAGAAGGAATGATGACTTGGATGAAGACTTATAAGGATCCCGGAGAAGATATGCCTAAAGAAGCAGCAGTGAAATACCTGCAGGAACAAAAAGCGGCTATCGAAGAAAATTTAAAAGCGATGAAGGAAGCGATGAGCTATAAGTTATGAGTTGTGTGTTTGTGTTGTGGTCTTAAATGGGCGGTACAGGATACCCTATGGAGGACACCAGATAATAATTCACAGAGGATATCAAAAAACTCATAACTCATCACTTATAACTCCTGCCTATTCTTCTATATTTGCGCGTTACAAAAAAACATCAAGCACACATGGCAACTTCGATTAAGTTTGGTACCGATGGCTGGAGGGCTATCATTGCCGATGATTACACCGTTGATAATGTTAAGCGCGTAGCAGAAGCAACGGCACTTTTCATGAAAAAAAACCGCATGAAGCGGGCTGTAATTGGCTACGATTGCCGTTTCGGCGGTTTATTGTTTACACAAATTACCGCACGTGTACTCGGAGCGTATGGGATTAAATGTTACGTGTCCACCAGCTTTGTTTCCACACCGATGGTATCCTTGGGGGTGGTAAAAACCAAAAGTGGATTAGGAATAGTTATCACGGCAAGTCACAATCCCCCCAGCTATAATGGCTATAAACTCAAGGCCAGTTATGGCGGCCCCATGATTCCTTCTGAAATTGCAGAAGTAGAGGCCCTTATTCCGGAGGTGTGCACTTTGCAGGATTTGCCAACGATAGGTGAATTGGTTCAGAAAGGATTGATTGTCGATGCCGACCTTGAAACCATCTACTTGCGCCATGCCAGAAAGGCCTTTGATTTGAAAGCCATCAAACAAAGTGCGGGTAAAATTGCATACGACGCTATGTACGGCTCCGGCCAGAATGCTGTGCGCAAATTACTGCCACGGTGCGTGTTTCTCCACTGCGACTGGAATCCGGGAATGCACGGACAGGCACCAGAACCCATTCACCGAAACCTGAAATTGCTGAGTGATACTGTCAAAAACAATCCGAAAATTACGGCTGGTCTCGCCAATGATGGCGATGCTGACCGTATCGGTATGTATGATGAAGATGGCAATTTTATTGACAGCCATCACCTGCTGCTGCTATTATTGTTGTACCTCCACAAGTACAAAAAGATGACTGGTAAGGTCGTTTATACGTTCTCTGTTACTGATAAGATGAAAAAAATGGCTGATATATTCGGCCTTCCATCAGAAATGACCAAAATTGGCTTTAAGTATATTGCCGAAATTATGATTAACGAAGATGTGCTTGTCGGAGGTGAAGAGTCGGGTGGGCTTGCGGTAAAAGGGCATATTCCTGAGCGCGATGGTGTTTGGATGGGACTGCTCGTCTTCGAATTTATGGCAAAAACCGGTAAAACAATTAAAGGTTTAGTCAAAGAAGTCTATGATATTGTAGGCACCTTCGCAGTTGACCGCGATGATTTGAAGGTAACTGAATCCCAGAAGTTAGCCATTTCAACTGCCTGTAAATCAGCTTTTTATAAGTCATTTGGCAAATACAAAGTGGAAGGAATGGAAGATTTTGACGGCTGGAAATTCCGCCTTGGAGGCGACCGCTGGGTAATGATCCGGGCATCCGGAACCGAACCCGTTCTACGTGTTTATGCGCAGGCCGATAACCTGGAACAATGCCGCGAAATTCTTGACGCAACCAAAGCGACTATTTTAGCCTGAGTTCGATAATGACGCCCTTTTGGTATATTATTGCTAATCCTGCAGCCGGCCACGGTAAGGTCGGACGCCATTGGCCCAAAATAGAACGCCGGCTGCAGGAACTGGGCTTTTCTTATACCATTCAATTTACCCGCAGCCCCGCACACGCACCACGCCTGCTCGAAGATGCCATCCTCAAAGGCCACAGGTATTTTCTCGGTATTGGGGGAGATGGCACCAACCACGAATTGATCAATGGCATTCTTTCTCAGTCGCATGTACCATCAACGGATATTTTTTATGCTCTGCTTCCAATGGGGACGGGAAATGATTGGGCCCGAACGCATGGCATTTCTACCAATATTCGGGAGCGCTTGAACCGACTTAGAATGCCCGAAATCATCCTTCAGGATGCTGGAAAAGTGCACTTTCTAACAGCAGCGGGCCAATCAGCAAGCCGTTTTTTCGCTAATGTTGCCGGTATAGCATATGATGGGTATGTCGTCAAACGACTTGCTTCAACCAAATCCAAAAGCATTTTGGGCAGCCACAAGATCAGTTATTTGATGGCGGTTACTAAATACCTGTTTGAATACACGCCTGAAAGCGGGCGTATTGAATACGATGGCGGTGGCGTTGCAGAAGATACTTTTTACACGATTAATATTGGTATTTGCAGGTATTCGGGTGGCGGCATGCAATTTGTTCCCCATGCCATACCCGACGATGGTTTGCTGGCGCTCACGATCGCCCGAAGTATGCCGCGTTGGGAAGTATTGCTCCAAATGCCGCGATTCTACAACGGAACGCTATTACAACATCCAAAATTATCCGGTGTACAAACCCAATCAGTAAAAGTCACCCCCAAAGACGCTGCGCAATTATTATGGCTCGAAGCCGACGGAGAATTCCTCGGGCGTTGTCCCGCTGAATTTTCTATCCTGGAAAAAGTCATTTCTGTAGTCCTTTGAGGTTACTGGGTTTCGGCACCCGGGGTTAATTACTGGAGCACCGGAACCGCTAAACCAGAAACCCTGGAGAGGTTGACGGTGAATAGCCTCCGGTGAAACCGGAGGAGTTGATGTAAGTGCAATGATGAACTGGTCAAGAAAATGAAAAGCACTTCTGATTATTTGAATATCAATTAATGTTTAAATTTAGCTATCATTCATTATTGCTTTTTCAAGCCCCCCGGTTTCACTGAAGGCTATTGATGGCCGCCCTCTTCAGGGCAATGTCATTACCAGAAACCCCGAAACCAGTAAACAGTAAACAACTAAGCATGCTTATTTATAACGTAACCATCACCCTCGATACGGATATTGCTGATCAATGGGTGAGATGGATGACCGAAACCCATATCCCCGATATCATGATGACCGGAATGTTCATCTCATTTCGAATGGGACGCCTCCTGAGTCATGAGCACGATGATTCGGAGATTTTTACAGTCCAATACCTCGCAGCGGACATGAATCACTTGCAGCGGTATTTAGAAGACTTTGCGCCAGCCCTGCAAAATGCGCATAAAACACAATTCGAAGGAAAATACGCAGTATTCCGTACGGTTATGGAATTAGTCGATCACAATGAAAAAACTGCTTGATTCCCACTGGTTTCCCACCAAGTTAATCCACGATTTAGGAACATGTAAATAATATTTAAATATTATTTACATGTTCCTAAATCACAAATTATTGATTTTTTTTGATATTCTTCAGATTTTTGTAAAAAAAAGCACCTACATACATCCGCAACGTACGTTCTTTGCATCATTAAGAAACAAACATTTCGATCAGGAAAAAGTGAAGGTTACAGATCATTTTGAAAAGGCAAAAGGCAAGACACTAATTTCTTTTGAAGTACTCCCGCCTCTAAAAGGTGGAAGTATGCAGGCAATATTCAAGACTTTAGATGCGCTGATGGAGTTTAAGCCTCCATTTATTGATGTTACATATCACCGGGAAGAGTTTTTGTATAAAAAACGGCCCTCCGGGTATTATGAAAAATCAGCTATCCGGAAACGGCCGGGGACGGTTGGTATTTGTGCTGCATTAATGCATCGGTATGGTGTTGATGCTGTTCCCCACCTCATCTGCGGCGGTTTTACTATTGAAGAAACGGAAAATGCGTTGATTGATCTGAATTTTTTGGGCATCAATAATGTACTGGCATTGCGAGGCGACGCCAGGCAGTTTGAAGATAAATTTATTCCTGAGGTGGACGGCCACAAATTTGCACTCGACCTCGTTAAGCAGATTGATGGCATGAATAAGGGCCAGTATCTTGATCTGAATATTACCAATGGTGAACCTTCTGAGTTCTGTATTGGCGTGGCAGGATACCCCGAAAAACACTTTGAGTCACCTAATTTGGCCTCCGATCTTCATTTTACCAAAGCAAAGGTGGAGGCAGGTGCACATTATATCGTTTCCCAAATGTTTTACGACAATCAACACTATTTTGATTATGTCGAAAAATGCAGGGCAGAAGGGATAAATGTACCCATCGTACCAGGCTTGAAGCCCTTGACAAAAAAGGTCCAACTCAATGCCATACCACGTAAGTTTTTCATCAATATGCCGGAAGAACTGGTCAAAGCAATCGTCAAAGCTCCCGATGATAATGCAGTTCGCCAGATTGGTATTGAATGGTGTACCCAACAGTCCAAAGAACTGAAAAAAGCTGGCGTTCCTTGTTTGCATTATTACACGATGGGCGATACCGAAACAATAAAAACCATCGTTCAGGCAGTGAATAGTTAATATTTGATTAAATACTTTGAAAAGTTGTGTATTTCACCCGTGATTGCGTCTTAATACTCAACTTGTCAGCATACCGACAATTTCTCTTTCGTCAACTAATATCAGTTAAAAAAATGACAAATTTAATGAAAAGCGTCCTCCAAGCATTAATGCTGATAGCGCTCTTCCATCAGACAGCCTTCGCTCAAACGCGGGAAGCCGGATTTGAGGCGATGATGATGGAAAAATGGGATAAGGCCATAGACATCTATACAGGCCTCATTAAAACAAACAATGCAGACCAGGAAGCCTGGCTCACGCTGAGCAACGCCTGGCTGGCCAAAGGCGACAAAACAAAAGCACAGGAAGCGCTCACCAACGGGTTCAATACCAAGCCTGACGGTCCAATGGCTTTTATTTGTAATGGACGGAATTTGCTGCTTCAAAACAAACCCGCAGAGGCTGATGCCCAATTTGAAAAAGCTTTTAAAAAGGCCAAAAAAGATATGGTAGCTATTCGCCAAATCGGCGAATCCTACTTCTTTTATATTGCTCCCGGTGATAAAAAACCCAATCTGACCCGCGCTACACAGCTCCTCAAGGATGCCATTGAAGTGAGCGGTAAAGATTTTAATACCCTCATGGATGCAGGATATGCTTACCGCGAACAAGGCAACGGCGGTGAAGCCGCCCGCCATTTCGAGTTTGCATCCCAGTATAATGCCAAAAGCCCGCTACCGTTTTTTATGCTCGGTACGGTCTACAAAGCAGGCAAACTCAATGATCGATTCATGACAAACATGGAATCGGCCATTTCACTGGATAACTCCTACACGCCAGCACTCCGCGCCAAAGCTGATTTTTTATACAGCACCCGGAAATGGGAAAAAGCAAGAGACGCTTATGCAGAATTGATTGCAAAAGGAAAAGATGTAGTCATCGAAGACGAAATGCAGTTGGCGAATTGCCTTTTCCTTACCAAGGATTACAAAGCAGCTATCGAACTGGTGGAAAAAATCATCGCCAAAGATGGTTCGAAAAACTACTTGCGCCGTTTGCTCGGGTATAGCTACTATGAGAACGGTGACTATGCCAAAGGCCAGTCTATCATGGACGAATATTTTAAAATAGTGGCCCCAGAAAAAATTATCGCCAGTGACTACATCTATCAGGGTCGTCTTTTGCTGAAAGCGCAAAAAGACACCGCTAATGCTATTGTGAATTTGCACAAAGCAATAGACAAGGACACTGCGGAGTGGGAACTGAACGAAGAAATCGGTAATTTATACTACACACAGCGCAATTGGTGCGATGCGGCACAACATTACCAGATTTGGATCGATTCCTTGGGGGCAGAAGCAAAAGCAACTGCCATTTATCGCCTTGGTTTCTGTTACTTCTATTGCAAGGAAGATGCCATGCGCTACCAACATGCATTGACCAATTTTATCCGGGTATCAGAAAAGAACCCTGCTGTAGGTATTGGCTGGCTTTGGTCGGGTAAATCAGCCGCCAAACTGGATGTCACCATTGATTCAACGGCCTCTAATGTTGCATTATTTGGTAAAGCCAAACCATACTTTGATAAGTATATTGAGATTGCAAGCGTCGATAAAGTGAAAAATAAAAAAGACCTGCTCGATGCTTACTCCTATAATGTATATTATCACTATCTGCGTAAAGAAGACGCACAAACCCGGGAAGTGATCAGTAAAATACTGGAACTTGACCCTGACAACAAAACGGCACTCGAACTCCAGGGTATCCTGAACAGCACGCCGCCGCCGCCCGGAGGTAAAGGAAAATAAATGAATTTACGATTGATTCGATTTACGATTAATACAAGATCCCGGCATGTCTTCTAATCAGGAAGTATGCCGGGATCTTGTATTAATCGTAAATCGTAAATCCAAAACCAAAACCGCTCTATTCTTTCAAAAAGCCAGGTGCTTTCCGTTTTTTTGATGCTTGTTCATAAGCGTAAGCGATGCCCAATATTGTCCCTTCCTGGTAGGCTCCTGCCATAATTGATAACCCAATGGGCAATTCAAAAACCGTTCCCATAGGCACTGTGACATGAGGGTAGCCCGCCATAGCCGCTGGTGGACAAAAGTAAAATCCCGTACTGTAATCTCCATTCACAAGATCGATGCAATTGGGAAGCCCAATACTCGTCCCCACAATGGCATCTAATTGATGCTTATTCATTAAATCAGTAATGATTTTTCTGGAACGGAGTGATTTTTGCACGGCATCTTGATATGCTTTGTCCGAAAGACTACCTTTGGTCTCACTGCTTTCCAAGGTTTCCTGCTTAAAATACGGCATGACAGCTGCTTCATTTTGCTGATTAAAGATTATTACATCAGCCAGTGTTTTGACTTTGGCATTAGCCGATGAGAGGTATCGGTTTAGTCCATCCTTAAATTCATATTGTAAAACGGTAAATTCTGCTTCCCCCAAATGACTGGTATCTTTTATCAATTCCACTTCCACTGTAATAGCACCTTGTTGCTGAAGCAAGGCGATAGCTGCTTTGTATAAAGCAACCACTCCTTCGTGGCCCGATAAAAAGGATTTTTCGACACCAATCGTTTTCCCTTTCAGGCTATTCCTATCGAGAAACCTGGTATAATCGGTATAAGATTTACCGCTGCTTTCATTGGTGATAGCATCCTCCTTATCGATACCAGTAAGGGCACCCAGCAGAATTGATGCATCCCTTACTGTTCTGGCCATGGGCCCTGCTGTATCCTGCGTCTTGGAAATTGGAATAATTCCACTACGACTCAACAGCCCAACAGTAGGCTTAATTCCTACAATACCACAAAAAGAGGCTGGGGCAATAACAGAACCATCTGTCTCCGTGCCAATGGCAACGGCACAAAAATTGGCAGCAGTTGCCGCTCCTGACCCCGAACTTGAACCGCATGGGTTCCGGTTAAGCACACAGGGATTTTTGGTCTGTCCGCCCCGGCTGCTCCAGCCACTGGATGAGCGGGTAGACCGAAAATTGGCCCATTCACTTAAATTGGTCTTTCCTAATATAACTGCACCGGCTTCCCGCAGCCGGGCGATAATGAACGCATCTTTATCAGCATGATGGCCATCTAAAGCAAGTGAACCAGCAGTGGTCATCATTTTATCTCCTGTATCAATATTGTCTTTTATCAGCACAGGAATACCGTGTAATGGACCACGCACCTTATTCGCCTTTCGCTCCAGGTCCATGTTGTCGGCAATGAAAAGCGCATCGGGATTGATCTCAATTACTGCATTAATCGCCGGACCATTCTTATCCAATGCCGCAATACGTTTCAGGTATAGTTCAGCAACAGACCGCGCAGTATATGTGCCGTTTTGCATTTTTTGTTGAAGTTCATCGATGGTTATTTCATTCAGAATGAAATCATCGGCTTCCGTTGCCGGCAACTTTGGTGCGGTTGGAAGTACTGTTTTTTCAGTGTTTTGGCATTCGGCAAGACTGAGGGCTGAAACGGTCAAGCTTGCTAAGGCACTATTTTGTAGAAATTTTCTTCTGTCCATGCGCTGTTATGTTTTGTTTGAGCGCACAAAATATAACATCGCTCGCTTTTGTATAAAAAAAAGCGCTGCCCGACATGCGAACAGCGCTTTTTAATTTATACCAAAAGGGTTCTTAGAAGAACGTTACCCTGTTGTCTTTAATATTGGCATTCTTTTTCAAGGAATTCATCAAGCCAGTACGAACGGTTCCGGTGGCCACTGATACCACCTGGCGGCGGAACATCGACATTTCCGCTGGGGCAGGTGCTGATAAAGGCTCAGAAATAGGTTGAACCATATAAACACCAGTTTTGCCGGCAATGGGCTTACTAATCTGTCCATTTTTTAAAGCAAATACAGTACCCAATACTCGTGGTTCCGGACCGCCTTTAGGGACAGTAACCTGCATGAGGGAACCACTTTTAGCAGTATCCACAGTCATTCCATACGCGCTTGCTGCCGCAGCCAAATCAGTTGCACCTTGCAGTTTTGCCAGGAGAACCTCCGCTTTCTTGCGGTTTTTTACTTCAATTTCAACCTGTTGATTAGCCTTCAAAGAAGCAACAGTAGCACTGCCTTTTGGGGCAATAGAGCGCAATGCGGCAACCGCATATTTGCTGTCGTAGTACCCACCATTGGGATCGACAAATGCAAAGACCTGTTTCGCGACATCACCAGCATCAGTATCTTTACCAAATGCCCACTTAACCAGATCGCGGGCATCTTTGCCGGAACCGAGTAAGCCGATATTAAAATCGCTGCCTTTAAGTGCCTGCGATACCTGCAATTGAAGGTTATCACTGGCTGCTTTTGCTTCCAATTCCTGCAGAGTCTTAACTGATTGTATTAAAGCGAGCGCTTTGTCCTTCACTACTTGCTGCGTAGCAGTGGAAGGGCGGATCAATTCACTGATATATGCCGCTTTTACTGATGTCTGATTGGTAATGAATTTTTTACCTGTAATTTCTATCAGGTGCCAACCGAATTGGGTCTGCACTTTATACACTTTACCTTGTTCGCCTGTATTAAAACAAACATTGTTGAATTCTGCCACCATAGCTCCATTGGCAAAGAATCCAAGGTCGCCTCCTTTAGGAGCCGAACCATCTTCACTTGCACGGATGGCTAAAGAGTCAAAACGCACCTTGCCACCACTGAGCAGGTTTTTCAAACTGTCAATCTTCTGTTCAATATCAGGAGTAGCACCCCGCAAGAGGATATGACGGGCACGTACGGAGTCAGGCAATACCTTGCGGTCAAGAATTTTTGCAACAGTCCAGGAACCGCCGTCAATATATGGTCCGATAATGGAGTCCAGAGGCGCTCCAACAAAAGCAGCGGGCAGTTCTTTTTGTGACTTATAAACACCGCCGTAAGTGCCTTCATTATTGATAACAAAAAGCGAGTCATCTTTACTTTTCATACCAGCGATCAGCTTCACTAATTTTTCGCGGGAAGCGGCAGTGTCGCTAACAGTAGGCACCACATCGAATGAAATGTAATTAACCAGGCGGGTTTCTTCTGCCTGATCGTACAATTTGGGGTTTTCCTTAAGATATGATGCGTAGTCGTCGTCGGTAACTTTGATTTCGCTGTCCGGCACTTTATCATAAGGAACGCGTACATACAGATAATCTACGCGCTGATTGTTCTCCGTAAAAGCCATTTCTGACTGCCAGGTCGGTGCATAAATACCTTTATTGATCATCGCCATCATTTTGTCCTGAAGGCGCTGTTTGATTACCTCATCTTCCTGAACACTCCAACGAATGCGGAATTCTTTATATTTTTCGTCATTCAGGGTGCCACTTTCAATAGCTTGTTTGATTTGGCCCAATTGGTCCATATCAACCTGACCTGCCTGACTACGGAAACGCTCGGCAATAACCGGACTAAGATTGGTGCCGAATTGTAATTCCTTCAATTCGTCTTTTCCTACACCAAGGCCAATTTCTTCCGCTTGTTCCTTAATGATCGCATCTTCAACAAACTGGTTCCAAACTTGTCCGCGGACTTGAAAGTCATTACCCGTAGAGTTGGTGTAAATTGCGTCTTTGTACCGTTCAAAATCTTCGCTGCGGATATCTTTCCCGTTCACCGAACCAAGAGTATTAGCATCCGCTGCGTTGTAACGCTGACTGTTGGAAACGATGTCCATTAAAATGAAGCCGCCCAAAGCCAGTATCATAGTGCCGATCAGTATCCAACCGTTTTTTCTAATCGTTCCGATTAAAGCCATTTTATTCTAATTAATTGAAAATCAGTATTTTAAAAAATTTTTCCCTTTGCCTTAAAAAAGCAGTCGCAAAGGTAATCTTTTCGGGCTGAAAAAACAGTGCATTTTTTGTCTGTTTTTTATTAAAACACCCATATTCTGAATAAAAAATACTAAACCGGAACAGTACGGATACAAAAAAGGTATATTTGCCGGATGAAACTACTCCACCAGATTCTTTAATTCAACCCATGCACCTAATTATGGAATTGTCTGCTTATTTACTCCCCTTAATTATCCTGATAGTGTTTCTCAGCGTCGTCACTGTTCAACAGGGAACGGTAGCGGTCACCACTATTTTTGGAAAGTACAACCGAACGCTCTACCCAGGTCTGAATTTCAAGATTCCGCTGATCGAAACGGTTTTTAAAAGAATTTCCATTCAAAACCGCGCTGTTGAAATGTCCTTTCAAGCGGTTACCGTTGACCAGGCAAATGTTCATTTTACATCATTGCTGCTTTTTGCGGTGATGGAAAACTCAGAACCGACGATTCAGAAAGTTGCGTTCCGTTTTGTGAGTGACAAAGATTTTATGGCCACGCTTTCCAGAACAGTGGAGGGCAGTATTCGCGCTTTTGTCGCAACGAAGAAACAGGCCGAAATCCTTTTGCTGCGCCGCGAAATTACGGATGCAGTCAAATCAAACGTCGATCACATGCTGGAAGACTGGGGTTTTCACCTCCTGGACCTGCAGATCAATGACATTACGTTTGACGAGGAGGTTATGCGCTCCATGAGTAAAGTCGTGGCATCCAACAACCTGAAAGCGGCTGCTGAAAATGAAGGACAAGCACTCCTGATCACCAAAACAAAAGGTGCCGAAGCCGAAGGTAATGCCATCAAAATAGCCGCGGAAGCCGAAAGAGAAGCTGCCCGGATGCGGGGACAAGCCGTGGCTTTATTCCGGGAAGAGGTGGCTAAAGGCATGAGCCAGGCCGCCAAAGAAATGCGCGATGCCAACATGGACACTTCGGTGATTCTTTTCTCTATGTGGACGGAAGCCTTAAAGAACTTTACGGAGCATGGAAAAGGAAATGTCATTTTCCTCGACGGCTCGGTAGATGGCATGCAAAAAACACTCCGGGAAATGATGGCACTAACCCAACTCGACGTGTTTGGGGAGGGAGAGAGAGCCAAAAAGTAAAAAGAGTTGTTGCGATGGGAGACCATCCGGCAAAAAAAAAGCTAATTTTATGGCTCGGCGGCTCCCACCGCAACAACTCTCCATAAATTCGCAAACCAAAACAGGTAAAAGTGTGTTCAGAAGATATGAACACGCCTTTATCTGTTTTTTGGTTCCGGAGGGACTTGCGGTTAGATGATAATGCCGGTCTATTTCATGCCTTGAAAGGGGCACATCCGGTATTACCGCTGTTTATTTTTGACAGCCATATATTAGATGACCTGCAGGACCGTGCTGATTCCCGCGTTACCTTTATTCACCAGACAATTGCCGGACTGAAACAGCGCCTTGAGTCGATGGGGTCGTCTTTGGTGGTGCGCTATGGCTCTCCGGAAACAATATGGCCGCAACTGATGGCCGAATTCAATATTAGTGCCGTTTATACCAACCGCGATTATGAACCGTATGCCGATCACAGGGACACCGCTGTGGAGCAAATATTGGCCCAAAAAAAAATTCCCTTTCATACCTTTAAGGATCACGTGATTTTTGAAAAGGCCGAGGTAGTGAAGGATGACCAAAGTCCTTACATTGTATTTACTCCTTACAGCAGAAAATGGCTGGCTAAAATGGACTCCCGAAAAATGCGGGTTGTGCAGGAAGATGGAACCACGCAATACGATTCCTTTTACCTCACATCTTACCCTAACCATAAGTACTTCAACAATTTATACCCAACCACTCCGCTGCCTTTTCTGGAATTGGAGCAGATGGGTTTCCTGCAGAGTAATACAGTATTTCCATCTGTTACGGTAGCCCGGAGTTTGATCACCAATTATGATAAAACCAGAAATTTCCCGGCCTTGAAGGGAACCAGCAGACTGGGTATTCATTTTCGCTTTGGCACGATCAGTGTTAGGGAAAAGGCGCGCCACGCCCGGTTGCTGAACGATACTTATCTGAACGAGCTAATCTGGCGGGATTTTTACAGCCAGATACTTTTTCATTTCCCCCATGTGGCCAGCAGGGCATTTCGGCCACAATACGATGCCATACCCTGGCGGAATGCGCCGAAGGATTTTGAAAAATGGAAATCAGGTACCACGGGTTATCCGATTGTGGATGCGGGAATGCGGGAGCTCAATGCCACTGGCTTTATGCACAACAGGGTACGAATGATCGTCGCCAGTTTTCTGAGTAAACATTTATTGCTGGATTGGCGACTGGGAGAAGGATATTTTGCAGAAAAATTACTCGATTACGACCTGGCAAGTAACTCCGGAGGATGGCAGTGGGCTGCGGGTTGCGGCACCGATGCTGCTCCCTATTTTCGCATTTTTAATCCAACGGAACAAACCAAAAAATTTGATTCCGAATATCAATATATCAAAAAATGGGTGCCCGAATATGGTTCGCCGCGATATCCATCACCGATGGTAGAGCACAGTTTTGCCCGCCAACGTTGCCTGGAAACCTATAAAAATGCTTTACAATAGATCACTTTATTTTAAGATATGCTCACTTACATATTTGCAACGGTAGCCGCTTACGTCGGTATGGAATTTATGGCCTGGTTCACCCACAAATACATTATGCACGGTTTGTTATGGGACTGGCATGAAGATCATCACCAGCCCAAGCACCTGAAACATGGTTTTTTTGAAAAAAACGACCGCTTTTTCCTCGTATTTGCTATTCCATCAGCATTTTGCTACATGTTCGGCAGTATGCAGGCAGATCAATACTTTTGGGTCTTTTTTGTAGGCGTGGGTATCTCTTTATACGGGCTCACCTATTTCCTCATTCACGATGTCTATATCCACAAGCGTTTTTCCTGGTTCCGGCATTTAGACAGCAAATATTCCCGCGCTATCCTGCGCGCGCACGGAGCACACCACGCCAAAACAACTAAGGAAGATGGAGAATCGTTTGGACTGTTGGTGGTGGATAATAAGTTTTTTAAAAAAAATCAGCATTAGTCCCAAGTCAGTTAGTCCCAAGTCCCAGGTCCATAAAGCATGCCATCCTAAAGCAAAAAAACGGAATGTCTACGGCACACTTTATGGACCTGGGACTTGGGACTAACTGACCAGGGACTAACACTGGCCCGGGACTAATTTTTTACCACCTCCACGATAAAAAAACCGTCGGTACCTTTGGGTTGGTAAAGTGGCATCAGGATCAAGCCCTCCTGGGGGGCAAATACTGGTCCATTATGGGCTATGGCCAATTGTTCGCCTTTATGAACTGGTTGAAAATTCACATAACCAGCATGCATCGTAAAATGGTCATCCGGTCCAATATGATGTACATACATGATTCGGGTGAGTTTGGGAAGATCGGCAGTATAGGCCAGCAGAATATCATCATGTTGATGGTCAACATCTTCCTGGCCGATACAGGCTGTGGCCCTGAGGATACTGATCACAGCAGAGATGGATCGGTTTACTGATAACGGATCGAAATGCTGTCCCGCTTCAAACGCCACACAGCATACTTTTTCAGGCAAACCCTCGCATAAAAAATGATTCCCGGAGGCATAATGCATTAAAGTGCCACTCAACCCTTTTAGTAATCCCAGGACCACTGGAGCATGGATGGTGGCGGCTAACTGGATACTTTCCTGATCATCTTCCAGCGGAATTGAAAAAATACCACCTTCCGCCGAGGTGGTGTGCAGGTCAATAATAATCAGGTGTTTGGCCCTGGATTGATTGATAAGACTTCTGATTTTGAGCAATAGTTGCACCAATTCCTGCTCCTCATTTTGTAATTCGTCAATTGGCTTTTTCAATAAACCATCCACAAATTCCGGGTTCCATATTCGGTTGAGATCTTTGTCAATAAACCGCTGCCCGGCTTTATAAGCAGTGAGGTTACCGATGAGCCCTGTTATTTGGCCTTTAAAAAAGAAATCAGGAACGGCCCTGGCTTCTTCCTCCAGCATCCGGAAGACCTCGGTAAGCGCTGCAACGCCTGCGGGCTCATTGCCATGGGTGGCTGCTATAGCGATCACCAATGGACCTTCTTCCTGGCCAATGAATTGGCCAATTACGCGCTCATCAACTTTCATTGGGCAAATGTACGAAGCAGAAAAGATTTTTCACCGGCTACGCTAAAAAGCAACAGCCTCCGACGGAATTCCGTCGGAGGCTGTTGACCAAAACAAACAATTACTGTTTCCTTTTCTTACTTGCGCTTTTTCTTGCGCGTTTTGAAATTATTACCAGCATTATCGTTATTGCCGGTTGGGCTGCCTGTGCGGTACATGGCACAACGGAAACCAACAGCGCGGCTTGATTTGTCCTGCTCCAGATAGCGGCGGGAACCAGGTGATAGCCAGAAGGCGCGGTCGTTCCAACCACCACCTTTGATAACGCGTGCTTTGTCGCTGATCAACGTACTGATACCATAGCGATATTCAACATTAGATGAAACATCACCATCAAGGTAGTTGAAGGCATCAGGGCGTTTATAATTGTCGCGCAGTGCAGTAGCAGTGGTATCGGCCCTTTGGTATTGCAAGCGACCAAGGCTGTCTTTGTCGATTGGAGCACCGGTCTCTTTGTCAATGACTTTGGTCATGAACTCATTACCACGGTAAGGGTTCAAATCCTGGTCTTCCACACCGCGAAGGTCGCTGGTTGTCATTGGACGATAAAGGTCAGCAGTCCATTCGTTGACATTACCGGCCATATTATACAAGCCATTGTCATTGGGCCAGTTGGTGCGAACAGGTGATGGGAAGAACGCTTTATCATTAAGCGCGCCAGCCATACCGCCGTAGTCACCTGAGCTGCGGCGGAAGTTCGCCAGCATTTTACCCTGGTACTTGTTGCGTTTTTGGTAACGTACAGTATTGCCATCCCATGGATAGATGCGCCGATCTGTGATCAATTCATCTTTGCTGGCAGCTTGAGTGCCCTGGAGTGATAATGCTGCAAATTCCCATTCTGCTTCCGTTGGGAGGCGATACTCAGGAAGTACGATACCATCTTCCAAACGAACACGGCGTTCTCCGCCAGTACGTACATCAGGAAGGTTCTTGCGTACGGTACCTTCGTATTTTCCTACGAGATAAGACTCCGTAACGAAGTTATCTTCGTTTTTCTGATCAGGATTAGGGTCAAGGACACCTTTGTTGATCAGAATTGCTTCGTTAACGCGGTCGGTACGCCATTTGCAATAATCCACTGCCTGGTTCCAGTTTACACCAACTACGGGGTAGTCGTCATAAGCAGGGTGGCGGAAATACGTTTCAACGAGTGGTTCGTTGTACGTCAATTCCTCGCGCCATACCAGCGTGTCAGGAAGGGCACGTCTCCACACTTCCGGGTACGTTTCGCCGAATACGCGTTGGATCCAATACAGATACTCGCGGTAATCGGTGTTAGTTACCTCTGTTTCGTCCATGTAAAATGAAGAAACAGTAACACGGCGTGCGTTGTTGTTCCATTCATAGGTCACATCCTGTTCGGTCAGACCCATGACAAATGTGCCACCCTCAATCAAGATGAGGTTGGGGCCAGTAGCTTGGCCTTCATAATCAATTTTTTCGAAGCCACCCCATTTTTGATCGTTGTAGTTCCAGCCTGTGGTAGCGGATTTCTCCTTTTTACCACCGCAACTTGCCAGCAACAATCCAAATAAAGCGACGCAAAACCCGTGAATGAGCGTTTTTTTCATTGTATTAAAAATATCAGGTTTGAGAAAACGAACGGCAAAAGTAGATAATCTAAATGATACAAAATGCGGGAAAACGGCATTTTAACGCTTTGATACTCTACCAGCAATTATATAAATATTTAAAAAAGTGGCAAATGACATATTTCTGATTGGCAAAATGGCTGATTACCTAAAAAATCTTGGGCATTCTGACGTGTCTGCACGCTTTTTCTTTTTTTGCAAGTATTTGTCCTGATCCAATAAAAAACTCATTGTCATCTCATAAGTACCCCCCGAAACACCCGAAAGTTGGGATGTTGTAGCATCATAAGTGATCCCCAACTTGTAAATTCCCTGTTTGAAACCCACTAAAATAATGGCCGCATCGCCATTCTGATCTACTGTATGCCGGTACCACAATCCCGCAAAAAACGGCCCCAGCCCTGCATAAGCCCCGGCGTTCAATTGCTGGTATGGGCCTTGCGTCACAAAAAGGAAATTAGGGGAGATAAACGCCTCAGCTTCTTTCTTATTGCCTTTGCGCAGCAGAATATCCATACCACCGTGTAAGGTATACCGGATGGGTAATCCGTTGGCTAAATTATTGTTGACCAAAAGAAAGGTTTCGTTGGGGGTATTGAGGTGTTTCAGTGCCACGCCCAACCACAACCGCCGGCTAAATAACAACATGCCGCTCGATAAATCCAGGCGCGTGCGGGTAAGTTGGTCGGGGCGCTGTTCAAGGGTCATTTCTGTGGCACCATTGATCGGGTCCAGTTGATCGGGAAACACCAATTTGTCCCAATTGAGGGCTGCCTGGTAAGCACCGGCCTCAATGCCTATTTTTACACCCGTGGTATTGGTAATCATCAGGCGATAGGAATAGTGTGCCGAAACTCGGTTGGTTTTCAGGATACCATTGCCCGCGTCATCGCCTTCTAAGTGAAATCCAATGCCGCTGTTAAGGCGCTCAATACGCTGCTCATAAAAAGCCGCATAAGTGCGGTACGCCCGGTTGAGGTTGCCCCATTGACTGCGGTACCCAATGCCAAAACGCGGCGCGAAAGCACTGCCTGCAAAAGCAGGGTTAATCTGCAATGGCGTGGCATAATACTGCGAAAAAATGGGGTCCTGCGCAGTGGCCGTAGAAGCAACGGCAGCAAGGCCGAGCAGTATAATGTAAATTGAATGAAGGTGTCTCATAGTCGGATAAATTGCAAATATAAATGGTTTTAGTCTTCTTTGGTAAAAGACTGTGCATAAATGGTGTGATTTTCACCATAAAAAGCGGCGAAATATAAGCTATCCGGCCAATCATGAAGCTGAATGATAATTGGTTTGTCGGCTTTGAGCAATTGTTTTGAATTTACCGTACCACAATCACCTTCTCCGTTCTGACACCACCACCCGCACTGATCTTCACAAAATAAAATCCGGCAGTCAATTGGCTCGTGGCAATCGTCCAGTATTGATCACCTGACACATTTTTCTCCACAATCGGCTGGCCGAAATACCGGCCATTCATATCGTACAACTCCACGCTGATATCGGAAGCGGTGGCCAGGGTAAGTTCGAGTGCAAATGACTGGTCGGCAATAGTGGGCAACACCTTAGCGGCGGTAATGGCCGTTGCGGGTTCTTCACTAGCCACCGAGCAATCGGTGTTTAGACTCTGGAATTTGGCCCAGCCGCAGCTCCAGTCTTCGATAGTACTGAAGGCACCGATATAGTTAACTTTTTCAAAAAACGAAATATTGGCCCGCTGCGGGGTAAAAGAAGCACCAGTGGCAATCGTGGAATTGGAATTGGGTTGTGCATTCGGGTCATTCAAATTGAACGGGGCCACGAGACCCAGCGGTGCGGAAGTTGCCATTGCGGTGTTTTTCCAGGCGGCATTATTGAACCACTGATTGATATTAAAACTCGACTCGGTGGTCTTGAGCAATTCCGGCGCATCGGCGAAATAAGTGGTTTTGATTTCCAGCAGGTTGTTTTGGGCATTCGTGATGGTGGAAATACCGTCGATAAACAAGCCTACCGGAAAATTACCGATAAATAAAGAGTTGTAAATGGCCGGTTCGGCATTGCGGCGCAGGTGTGCTGCGCGGCGATAATTGTCATCCATCGCACCTGTGGGACCTACGATAGTCAGGTTGGTGAATGTCGGACGAGTTTTAGGCGTTGTCGGGTTGCCTGCGTTATCGTTATCTATTTCAAGGCCATTGGAGCCGCTCACATCCGACAATTCGGGATTGCGGACGGCTAAGCCGAACTGAATATTGCCCCGGTAACCGAGGTCGCAGTCGAAATCGTCGTCTTTGCTCCCATAAGCGATCAGGTGTTTACAATTGACGGTACCTCCAAAAAATTCGAAAGCATCGTCGCCGGAATGCGACACCTGCACATAATCGATGATTGTGCCACTTCCTACCCCCGCCAGCGTGAGTCCGTTCGTTTCGTTATTGAGTTGAAAAGGAATACCGGCGTATTCGATCCGCACAAACCGAAGAATACCCGAATTGTCTTCCAGGTGTCCACAGCCACCGGGTTGATCACCGGAACCGTAAACAGCATCATTAGAAGGCGTATTGATGCCGCCTTCCGCCACTGCAAGGCAGGTTAAGCCATTTGTGCCGGTGTTCACCGGGGCATATCCAAGGATAATCAAACCGCCCCAGTCACTGGGTGCCGGATTGGCTTCACTGGACGTAAAGACAATGGGCTTGCTGCGTTTGCCATCAGCAATGATTTTGGCACCACGGGTGACGATCAGCGTTCCTTTGCTGGCTTTGTCACCTTTGATAACGGTGCCAGGTAAAATGGTGAGGGTAGCGCCCTCTTTTACGTAAACATACCCCGTCAGCAGGTAGGTTTTTTCGGCTGACCAGATCGTGTTTTGTGTGATCGTACCTGAAACCTCTTCTACAGTTTGGGAAAAAGAAGAGAGTGGTGAGCATGCCAGAAGGCAAAGCAGAAATCGGAATTTTCTCATATTAAAAATATTAAATTATTTCAATGGGAGCACCGACCCCTAAAACAGCAATCCAAGCCGGATGGTCTTCCCCGGCAACAAGTCCTTGTTAGCGGGAGGAATGTGGTGCAATATTAATCATTTTTTAACAAAAAACACATTTTTTGTCAAAAAATGATTAAATCACCCTGCTGTTATCTTGGCAATCCTCCCCATTTCAAAGAATTATCCCGGTAAAGGATCATCTTATTTCTGTGCCCGACTCACCAACCATAGCGCGACGGCCATGAAAATGAGATTGGGTATCCACATCCCAAGCCATACAGGCACATTGCCACTGGTAGCGAAAGAGACGGAGAATTTCTGGATCAGAATAAAAACAGCGCCGATGCCGATAGCCACAGCGAGGTGCAAACCCATACCGCCCCGCACTTTTCTGCCCGCAACGGCCAGCCCGATAATCGTCAAAATAATATTGGTAAATGCGTCGGCAGTACGGCGGTACAACTCAATGGAAAAGACCCGGCTGTTGGAAAAACCCCGTGCTTTGTCGCGGTCGATTGCGGCCAGCAGCTCCAGGGAGGTCATTTCTTCGTTTTGGTTGTGGTAAAACACAAAATCTTGCGGCGACAAGTTGATAATGGTATCCACCGGGGTGGTATATCGTTGGTAGTGCTCTGTCAAACCATCGAAAGTACGCACGGAATAGGCCGGGAATTCCCATTTTTGTTTATCCGCTTTCCAAACCACATTATCTGCTTCCAGGATGGATTTGATGGTATGTCCTTCAAATTGTTGTAGCCGCAGGGTGCTGATACGCTGTGCATTCTTGTCATATCCTTTGACATAAGCCTTCACATCGGGTGCCACCATAAAGTGAATATTGGAGGATTTGACCTGCTGCTTATCGGTCCACACAAAGGTTCTTTCAAATAAAAGCCTTTTCTGATTCATCTTTGGAATCAGGTAGTGCCCCATCGTCAAATGTAAAAGGGCAATAACGCCACCCGCAATTAAATAGGGGCGCAACAAACGCCCAAAACCCACGCCAGCATTCAGAATGGACAGTATTTCGGAATTAAAAGCTAACCGGGAAGTAAAAAACACTACCGCAATCAACGTGTACATAGGCATCAGCAGGCCGGTCATGTGCAGCACAAAACCAGGATAATAGTCCAGCAAAATATCCTTCAATGTGCAGGTCCCTTCTATGAAGTTACGCACTTTATCGCTGAAATCGATAGCCATAGAGATCATCGAACAAATCAGGACAGAGAAGAAAAAGGTGGACAGGTACTGACGGATAATGTACCGGTCGAGAGTGGTGAGCATTTCTTTTTAGTGGTGAGTGGTGAGTGTTTAGTGGTGAGTGGTGCACCACTAAACACTAAACACTCACCACTAAAGTTCAAAGTTTGGTGCGAGTTTGGTCTGTCTTTCACCGGCGTAGAATTCATTGACTACGCGGACGATATCATCGGGGTCGTC
>JBILHQ010000054.1:0-28156 GCA_044350415.1 Saprospiraceae bacterium
GTCGGATTATACATTTTGTGTAATCAAAACAATGGGAACTTTTCAGCCGATATAGATATTTTGCCAAGTGCAAGTATTGCTATAACGCAAGGCAGACCCTTAAAGGCCGCAGGAAATTCCTTTTCGGCAACTCCGAATGGGGTGGATTACCGTAATTCCGGCACAGATTTAATTACCTACTATTATTACACAGCTATCTTAGCCCAAAACCCAACACCTGTAGCCAATGTATATAAAATTGGAATAGATGTCGCTCAAATTGGTTGCGAGATTCCGGACGATGTCCAGTTGTCAGATAATGATAATATTGCAGATATTAAATCCGCGTATCTAATAAAAAAATCAACATTTGCTGCTGCGCTATCCAATTATCAGTCACTATTAGACGGCGGAAACACATCGGGATTACTCTCACAGGTACAGTCCGCAACAAGCAGTAATGCAGGTTCTCTAAAGAACATACTGCTAAGTGCATCCCCTTATCTTTCTGAATCCGTTCTGGTACCGGCCTTTAACCGTTCCGATATTTTTAGTACCCAAACCCGGTACGATTTGCTGGCCGCCAATCCTGATGTACTGAAATCAGGTGATATGATGTATCAGGTTGAACATCACGAACAGCCACTAAGCGGTGTGCAAATAGCAAACCTGTACCAGGCACGCCAATCTTCAACTGCCCGTACGGGTTCAGCAGCTGATCTCGCATGGAAAGGACTGGAAAAAGATGTTTTGGTTCATCACGGATTGTCATTGTTGATTGCAGACAGTATTCAGAACTTTACCGCAATCCGTGAATGGCTGGGGTATCTGGGTAGTTTTGTTGCCAATTTGAATATTGCTGATACCTATCTTGCGGAAGGGAATACTTCTGCCTGGCAACAACAACTCTCTTCCATGACAGCCAACGGGCTTTCCGCAGAGGAAATAACCGATCTGGCCGCATATACCGATTACCACACGATCATTCTGAATGCTGCTGCTCAGCAACGTAACCTCACCATGCTTACACCCAATGAAGTGAGTCAGTTGAATACGATTGCATTGGCGCATAACCGGTATGTAAACAGTATCGTCAGAAATTTTCTGGAAGCTTATTACGGCTATCACTTTGAGACCGCCGACTCTGCTGACCGTTTGGACACGGCACCAAAAAACAGCAAAGGAATATCAGATGAGGCTAAAAAAGAAGGACAAATCGTTTTTGTTTACCCTAATCCTGCTGATGGGGCCGTTACTTTTGACATATCTGGAGATGATATTTCATCCAAAACAATAGAGGTTTATAATTCTTTTGGACGTTTGGTGCTCACCCAAACTGTTACTGCAGGCCAATATACCCTGAATTGCAAATCCGCAGGGCTTACTTCTGGTTTTTACCAGTACCGATTGATACAATCCGGAGCAATACTTCAAAGTGGTAAGTTTATCATCAGATAAATTCCGTTCCATTCCCGGCTGTTGAAAATACAGCCGGGATTTCTCCTGTTGTATTCCTCACGTTCCTTAAAGTAATGCTCCTATGAAAAAATATCTTATTTTTTGTATAATTATCTTTGCCCAGCAATCAAAATCCTTTACGCAATCCTACACCAACGTCCGGCAATCTTTAGGGTATTTAGCTACTGTTTATACAGCCGTTCTACCCACAGACAGTTGTCTTTTTGTCAAAGGTGTCATGACCGATTCCACATTTCTGGCAGGGACATTTTTTGCAAAGTTCAGTTTAGCCGGGGAACTTATTTGGAAAAAAGAATATAAAGATTCTTTGCACGATTGCAGTTCATGGAGAACTAAAATAGCCCGAAGTAAGAGCGGAAATTTTGTTTTTGCAGGATACAATTTTGACTTCCAGACCAACCCTGCTAAACTCAAATGTTTTGTACTTGAATATGATGCCGCAGGTGTATTAATCCATTCAAATACCTTTAAAAGCCCCTATCAAAGTCCCGGAAAAGATTTTATCGCTCCTATTTCTATGATTACTTTAAAGAGCGGGGGGTATCTGATCGGAGGAAATATAGACTATTATGACCCCAAAGGTGCATTTGTCGCCAAATTAGACGACACACTTGGACTGACATGGTTAAAAACTTTGGGTGGACCGTATGGTGATGCCTGTATGTCGGTGGCAGAAGCAAGTGATGGCACACTATATGCAGGCGGAATTGAAACTACCGGAGTAATCGGCCAAAACCTGATCAACAGACATGTGATCACGGCCATCGACAGCACAGGGCAAGAAGAAATATGGCGGTGGGCTTATCCCGAAATTTCTATTCCACAAGGCGGTTCCTGGATTAGAGATATGTTGATTTTACCTGATGGCAGTATTATTGCGGCGACTTCAGTTACCAAAGAAGAATATGTAAATGCCGCAGACAATTTTGTGGTAAACAATCCGGCCATGATCAAGCTCAATCCAGACCATACTGTAGCGTGGATCAACGAAATGGGTAATGGCGTATATGAAAATAATGACATCGACTTATGCAGGGTTGTTGCTGCCAATGATGGAGATGGATATGTTGCCGTCTCTTCAAAAAGCGGAACGGCATATCAGGACACTTTGACTATTGCAGGTCAACTTGGACTCATTGAAAAAGTATCAGAAACAGGAGACAGCGTATGGTTCCGGCATCTTTATCATCTTACCGGAGGGGGCGATGCTCCGCGGCATGAAATCCGCGATATGACTCCTGCTGCTGACCATAGCGGTTACTGGATTTGCGGGCAGGCCAAAAAACAACTACCCGATCAGGTTTTCCAGCAGGGTTGGTTACTTTTTGTGGACAATTACGGCTGCATGGTGCCGAACTGTCAAATGGTGAGCAGTAATCAGGAAATATCACTTTCCGATAAAATACTGATATACCCCAATCCCGCATCAGTAAGTACTGCTATCTATCACGGCGGTTATGCTTTTTCAAAAGGAAGATTCCGGATATTGGATATTCAGGGCAGCGTAATTCAGGAATGGGCTGCACCTGTGGATGATCTTACTACGGTGATTGACCTGGAAAAGTATAGTTCCGGTACTTATTTTTTGCAGTATGTGGAGCAAGGGGAAGTGAAGGTGAGTAAGCAGATGGTGGTGGTGAAAAAATAGGTCAGATCAGGCCGCTTTTACCTGTATTAATCGCATAAAAATAGCCCCTTCCGGCGCATTAAGGTGCTGGTTTCATCCGTTATCAGGGCAATATTTTCTGAACAGGAAAGTGTTGCCCTGTTTTTTTAATCGCACTTCGACTTCGCTCAATCGTAAATCGAATCAATCGTAAATCGTAAATCCCATATCCAACCCTACGCCATCCTCCGCACCTTCACCGTCCGCAAGATCACCAAACTCATCACAAAAAACACCGACAACGACATCACGCTGTAACGCATGTCGCCGGTCAATTGCTCCACAACACCAAAAACAAAGGTGCCGGCCACCGTGGAAAGTTTGTCCATGACATCATAAAAACTGAAGAAAGACGCGGTATCAGGCGTGTGTTCGGGGAGGAACTTCGCGTAGGTGCTGCGGGCCAGCGATTGTATGCCGCCCATGACGATGCCCACTGCTGCTGCAAGGGCATAAAAGTCAAGGCCGGTTTTGACAAAATAACCGGCAATACAAATGCCCGTCCAGATAAATAACATCACAAACAGTGCCCAGATATTGCCTTTTGCACCCGATACCCGGGCAAATAATTCTGCCCCGCCTATGGCTACAATTTGCAGAATAAGCACCAAATAGATCAGGTGGGAAGTATCAAAACCCAATACTTTTTCTGCAAAAATAGACGCCAGAAACAATACTGCCTGCACGCCTGCATTGAAACAAAAGAAGGAAGCGAGGTAAGACAAGGTATTCTTGTCGCGCTTCACCACCTGCCATACTTTACGAAGTTCTTCATACCCTTTGCCCATAATACCTTTGGGCAAATCGCCTTTGCGGTCGTCCGGCAAGCGATTTAACGGTATTTGCGAAAAACCAAGCCACCATAAGCCCACCATCACAAAAGCCGAAGGGACAATGGTGATGGCAGAAAGTCCAAATGCACCGGCATTTTGTATCACTGCCAGGTTGATGATCAACAAAATTACACTGCCCACAAAACCGTAGGTAAATCCCTTCGCCGAGACTTTGTCGTACTGGTCTTCTGTCGCAATCAACGGTAAATAGGAGTTGTAAAATACAATTCCACCAGCAAACCCAATCGTCGCCAGTATAAAACCAATAACGCCCACCCACATCTTTTCCGGTGAGGTGAAAAAAACCAGCGAAATACAAGCCAACGCGCCCAAAAGAGTGAAAAAGCGCATAAATCGCTTGCGTTTGCCCCCAAAATCAGCGATCCCTGAAAGCAACGGTGAAATAAAAGCGATGATCAGATAACCCAACGAAATACACCAAGAATACAAGGTGCTGTTGGACATCGTAAAACTCCCGATATGCACCTTATCTGGCGTCATGGCCGCAAAATAACCTGGAAAAATAGCGACCGTAATCACTAAGGCGTAAGCGCTGTTGGCCCAGTCAAAAAATGCCCAGCCGGTAATGGTGCGCGGGCTGTTTTTTTCAATGGGGTTGGGGATGCTGATTTCGCTCATGTTTTAGATGTATTTGGCGTAAATGTACATCTTTACATCAGAATTCTCTTAACACTTTCCCATTACCAGCCAGCAGCCGTATTTGCTGCACTGATGCATCCATCGCAACAGTACGCGATTGTTGCGAAACAAAAGAACTGCCCCCATAAAATTCCATCAAACGGGTCTGCCCATTTTTCAGGGTAATCCGTGCTTTCACCTCGCCCGGCTGTAACTGTATGATTTTGCTCACCGTTTTTACCGGTTCAAACAGGCGCATATCATCGCGGTTTTGGGTGGCCAATATCATTTCTTTATTGCCCGCAAGGGCTACCCGGGTGAGGGACCGGGCATTGTAGGGCACCATAAACTGGCTTTTATTGAGTTCGATAGCGCGGAAATTATTTTTACCATCGTTTTTCAATACCATACCGTAAAATGCGTCGGCGCGTCCCTGCAACAACTCCATGCCGTAATCATTACCCACCATCAGAAGGTCCATGAATCCATCGGCATCCATATCGTACGGCAACATACCGAATACCGGTGCTACCTGCGCTTCCCATGGCAAAGCGGTGAGTTTGAATTTACCATTGCCCAGGTTCTCTACATAACTGCTGCTGAGGCAATTGGCCTTCATGATCATGGCGTCTTTCAACTCTTCTGCCGAAAAAACATCCTGCACCGTCGCCTGCCCAAAACTTCCATAACCAAAAAACTTCTTACGGATAGAGATCAACTGTTTGATCATATCGTCGCGGGTTGGGTAAAAATATTCCTTTCGATTGCCCGATGAATCCTGCCCAAAACAGGAAATAAACGGGTCCATCGAGCCATTTTTATCAAAATCTTTGGCATAAACCGCGATGGGTTCGTTCTTATGGCATTGAAAATAAAGGTTTTGTCCGTAATTCCCGGCCATATAATCCATATCGCCGTCATTGTCGAAATCACAAGGCGCAAGGCTGCTCCACCAGCCCACCTGATCGCCGATACCCGTTTGCTGGGTGACGTTTTTGAGGGTGCCGCCTTCATTGTGGTAAAAAGTAAGAGGCATCCATTCGCCGGCCAAAAGGAGATCAGGGCGATTGTCGTTGTCAAAATCGGTCCACAACGCATCAAAAACCATCCCGGGATATTCCAATTCGGAGCAAACTGCCTTAGTCACATCGGTGAATCGCGGCTGGTCTTTTCCTTTGGAATCGTTGCGGAGAATAAAACTGCGGTCGGCTTTTGGATAAGCGCGCGGCACCATAGAACCACCCACAAACAAATCTAGATCGCCATCGGCATCAAAATCAGCGGCTTTGGCGGCCAATCCACTATTCGTTTCGTGAGGAATCGCCAGGGTATCCATTTTGAATCCGCCTTTGCCATCATTGACGCACAAAACATCCTGGTACATAGGCGATTCCAGCGGATTCTGTGCACCGCCGCGGGCGATAAACAGGTCATTGTCGCCATCGCCGTCGGCATCGAACAGCAACACACCGAGGTCTTCCTCCAGTTTCCGGGAATTGAATTTTAAATCACTTGCCTTTTGGACAAATTTTCCGGCGGCCGTTTGCAAAAACCATACACCATCGGCCCCGCCTGTACCGCCCTGGAATATATCATCCAATCCGTCGCCATTGACATCGCCTACGGCGAGGCCGGGGCCGAATTGAGAGAATTTATGCGGAAGGGTTCTTTGATAATCAAAATCAATAAAATCATCTTCATTTTGGACGTAACTGAGTCCGTAGTCACTGGTTTTCAGGTTGCGAAACAACCCTGCACCCAACACCGCCGGCGTAGTCAACGTGGCTTTCTCTTCGCTTACCACCACTGTTTGGTTGGCAGCAATATTGACCAGGACGCTTTTGCGTCCCGCTGGCCATCGCACCACCACTGAATCGACAGTGGTAGCAGCTCCCAGACCAAAGTGCATGTTTTTTTCTGAAGAGGAGTTGTAGCCCCTGGCGGAAATTACTTGCGCAATTTGTTGTTTACCCCCGAAATAAACGGTTGCCGTAGCCCCATAGGCCCCTGCTGCAGGTGTTTTACCTTCGATATTCAGCCGAAGAAAATTAGCATCCTTTTTTTCATTGTTCAGGTTATTTTCAAACACCAATGCTTCATCATCAATATTATTGACCACCAGATCCAGGTCGCCGTCGTTGTCTAAATCGCCATAAACAGCGCCATTGGAAAATGCCGGAATGGCAACTCCCCAGGCTTTGGACTGATCAGAAAATTGCAGGTTGCCGTCATTCCGGAAAGCAAATTTGGGCACTTTGATCTGCGGGATTCTATCCTGCAATTCCATCGGTGCCACGAGGTTGCCATTTTCGCCCCTGAAAGCACCAAAGTCATGATCGGTCACATCGCGTGGAAACCCATTGGTCACAAAAATATCGCGGTCGCCATCGTTGTCATAGTCGGCCATCAGTGGTGTCCAACTCCATTCTGTTTCCTGGGAGCCCGTCAGGAATGATACATCGCTGTACACTGGCAGCCCGGTTTCCGGATTAATACCCCGATTGAGTTGCAACACATTGCGGGAATACTGGTATTCGTAGCCGTAGAGATCGTTGTTTTTGTAAACAGCGTAGTTATTGGGCGGCAAAAACAGTTTTTTGCGCTTGTTGTAATACGGCAGCATTTCAGTGGTAAATACATCCAATTTGCCGTCGTTGTCGATATCGGCCACATCGCTGCCCATGGCTGAGCCTGCCTGGTGTTTGAATATTTCAGCAATTTTGTTGGTGAATGTACCGTCGTGGTTGTTGATATAAATAAGGTCATTGGTCACATAATCATTGGCCACATAAATGTCCAACCAGCCATCTTCATTGAAATCGGTCACCAGGGCGCTGTGGCTGTAACCATCGTTGACCAACCCCGCCGCGAGGGAAACATTGGAGAATACGGCGTGCTGCAAAGTATCATTCCAGTCGTTGCGCAACAGCCGGTCGCAATTCAGGTCGGAACCGTCTTTTTTCTTTTCCCGAAAAGCATTCGGATTGGGCCGGTCCATCCAATTGACCGACAAAAACACATCCAGGTCGCCGTCGTTGTCGTAATCGAAAAACTGCGCATTGGGCGAATGGCTATCGTCATCCAGGCCGTATTCATGCGCTTTTTCATTAAAAAGGGGTACGCCGCTGGCATCATTTCCCTGATTGATATACAAGAGATTGCGCCGCAAACCAGCATTTTTTTGAAAGGTATTGCACACATAAATATCGGAACGGCCATCACCGTTGATATCGATGATATTGATGCCGCTTGACCATTGACCGGGATTGGTTTTACCCGCCCCGGCCTTTTGCGTGATGTCTTCAAATTGCATCCCGCCCTTATTCAGGTAGAGTTTATTGTCGACCTGACTGCCTGTAAAAAACAGGTCCTGCAGCCCATCGCCATTGAGGTCGGCCATGGCCACCCCACCGCCATTATAAATAAATTCGGAGTTCAGGATATTCAGGGTATCCGACTCCGTGATCTTGTTATTGAAGTGAATTCCTGTTTGATCACCTTTCAGTGATTCGAACAGGGTATCCGTTTGCTGGCAGGAGGCCAGAAGGGTCATGAAAATCAAAAAAATATACAGGCGCTTCATAGGCCGTAAAGATAGCAGAAGAAGGCAGTACCAAGTAGGAGGTGGATTAATGTTGTTTTCAAAGAGAACTGTTTTAAGTTTTAACAACTTTGGTAAAATCCACTGTTTTTGATGGTGCATGATTACCCCTCCAATCTTTATTTGTAAAATCTACACTTTTTTACCCACATTCCGCAGATAATACTTTGCGAAAATTGCGGAATCTACCTATTTTAACACACATTCTACAGATTAAACTCATTGGCAATGATAGGACGTAAAAAAGAAACAGACATTTTGGCGAATGCTTACGCGGCAACAAAACCTGAATTGGTAGCTATCAAGAATTTTTCCTAAATCTCCACTTGCTCCAACCGCGGCGCAAATACATGCATCAATCCCCAGGCCACCAAATACGCGCAACTGCAACCCATAAACAGCAAATTATAGCCCGCTGTAATATCGCCGGCCGCTTTGTAGGTATCCAACAGCCGACCCACCAGCAAAGGGAATAAAATGCCGCCTACCGAGCCCGCCATGCCACCGATACCCACGACCGAACTGACCGCCTTCTGCGGAAACATATCGGATGCGGTCGTGAACATATTGGCACTCCAGGCCTGGTGCGCCGAAGCAGCAAGACTGATCAGGAATACCGCCGTCCAGATATTCGTAACATACTGCGCCAGCATCACCGGGGTGACCAGCAGGGCAAAAAAGAGCATCGACGTTTTGCGCGCTTTAAAAAGGGGCCATCCTTTTTTGTACAACCAAGCGGGAAGATATCCCCCTCCGACACTGCCGATAGTAGTAGCCGTATAAATAACTGCCAGTTCAAGGCTCGGTTTTTTCAGGTCCAATTGGAAAGTACTCGCAAAATAAGAAGGTATCCAATACAAAAAAAACCACCAAACAGGGTCGGTAAACAGTTTCCCAAAGATATAAGCCCAGATTTGACGCACTTTCAGCAGCCGAAGCCAGGAAACAGGTTCGGAAGTAACACTTATGACTGGCTGGTCGGCATGGATATACGCCAATTCAGCAGCAGAAATCCGCGCATGCCGGAATGGTATTTCATACATGCGCCACCAAAAAATCAGCCAGATAAAACCCAGGGCTCCCGTGATCAAAAACGCCATTTGCCAGCCCCACAGGCCCAGTACTAAAGGCACCATAAGGGGCGCCACAACAGCGCCGATATTGGTGCCGGAATTAAAAACACCGGTGGCAAATGACCGTTCCTTTTTAGGAAACCACTCCGCCACCGCTTTAATCGCTGCCGGGAAATTGCCGGATTCGCCCAGGCCTAACAACCCGCGCGCCACCGAAAAACCCATGGTAGTTCCAGCCATCGCGTGGGCCATTGCAGCAATACTCCAAATCACCACCGATACCGTATAGCCTATTTTGGTGCCAATAATATCTACAAATTTGCCAAAAAACAACAATCCAAGCGCATAAGCCGCCGAAAATGCCATGACCACGTTTCCGTAATCCGTTTCTGACCAATGCAGGTCTTTTTCCAAAGCAGGTTTCAATAACCCCAATACCTGCCGGTCAATATAATTGATGGTGGTGGCAAAAAACAAAAGCGCAACCACCGTCCAGCGGTAGTTTTTGGGAGTGATGCTGGTCATTATGCAGGAATATTGGACAATAAGTGTTTTAAACGATCGGTAAGTGCCCCAGGATTATTGTGAAAATCGCCTTTGAACAGCTGGGAACCAATACCCACTGCCTGTACTCCCGCCGAAAGCCAGGCATTGACGCTTTCTGTTTCGGGTTCCACCCCGCCAGTAATCATCAGCGGCACATCGGGCATGGGACCGCGCAACGCCCGTATATATTCGGGACCAACCATCGTGCCGGGAAATATTTTGACCATCGTAGCACCCATCGTCCAGGCATCCCAGATTTCATTCATTGTCATCGCCCCCGGTATCCACGGAATATGCAGTTGTTTGCAGACATCGCCGACCAATTCTGTAGTGACCGGCTGCACCACGAAGGCAGCGCCCGCATGGATAAACCGAACCGCATCGTCCGGCGCATAAATGGTGCCGATACCTAGCAGCAAATCCGGCATTTCTTTGTTGGCAAATGCGCGCAATTCAGTAAATACCTCAAAAGCCGCAGCACCGCGGTTGGTCAATTCAAAAACCCGCACACCACCTGCGTAACAAGCCGACATTACTTTTTTCGCGTATTGGGCATCGGCGTGGTAAAATAGAGGGATGATGGGACTGTGTTGGAGTATATTCAGCATGGTTCGTGATTAATTTAGTATACTTTTCAAGCGTTTTTATGCCGTTAAAGGAACGACAAGATGGAAATAGTCTGCTCCTGCACTGCAATCTACGGCGGAAAACTAATATGTAACGTGAGTCTGGTGATAATTACATTGATATTCAGTTCATTGCCTTTCCGCTACTGCTACTTTGTCACTTTAAAAACCGGGCACGGATGAAGTTTATTCCAATTATTCGATTTGTCCTTTTTCGGTTCCTTCACTGTCATCCTTAACGAAGTGAAGGAACTGAGAAAAAACCTATTCAAACTAGGCTAAACTTGAATCTCACACTATGTGAATAGCAATGTTTTTTAAAGTGACAAAGTAGCGTAAGGAATTTGAGTCGTCATCCACACTTCGACATGGCTCAGTGACCACTTGAAGATTTATGCCATTTAAGAGTTGTTTTTTGATTTCAGATTTCAGAGGTAAGATTTCAGATTTGGGGGCAATGGTTGCTGAGCCTGTCGAAGCATGGTTGTTTTCTTCCATGAGAATGATGAACGCCCCTAACCAGAGCCCCTAAATCTGAAATCAAAAAAACACTCAAAAAGAAAATTATTTCCGATCTCAATTTTTATGTGTGAAATCCAAAAGTATACACCGAAAACTACTTTTACCACCATTTTCAATTTTCTACATATATTGCCACCACTATGCCAGCCACAACAATAAAACCCTTTCTGGGCGATGATTTTCTGCTCGACAATGATACTGCCGCGGAGTTATTCCACGACCATGCAGCCCGGCAACCTATTATTGATTATCACTGCCATTTGTCGCCCGAAGATATCGCTGCAGACCGCCAGTTTGACGACCTGACTGCCATTTGGCTGGAAGGCGATCATTATAAATGGCGGGCTATGCGCACCAATGGCGTGCCGGAGCATTTTATCACCGGAACAGCGACGCCGTGGGAGAAATTTGAAAAATGGGCGGAAACAATGCCTGCTACCCTGCGCAATCCCCTGTTCCATTGGAGCCACCTGGAACTCCGGCGCTATTTCGGTATCGAAGCAATCCTATCGGCTAAAAATGCCCGCGCGGTTTTTGAACAAGCCAATCATGCCCTGCAACAGCCCGGACTTTCCACCAACGGTATTCTGCGAAAAATGAAAGTGGAAGTCGTATGCACCACCGACGACCCTGTGGATAGGTTGGCCGCACATCAACACCTGGCTCGGCCTGAATCGCCCCTTTCCACCAAAATTTTGCCCGCTTTCCGGCCCGACAAGGGCATTCTGATCGAAAAACCGGGATTTATTGATTGGATACACCAACTTGCCGTAGTAAGCGGAATAACCATTCAATCCTATTCCGATTTATTGGAGGCGCTGCACCAACGGATGGATTTTTTCGCCACCCAGGGTTGCACCATATCCGATCACGGACTGGAAAGATTATACGCAGTAGATTTTACGGAATCGGAAGCCAACCGCATTTTTCAAAAAAGACTCAACGGCCAAATCATCACTCCGGAAGAAGCCGAAACATACCAGTCGGCCTTGCTGTTTGCACTCGGCCAGGAATATGCGCAACGCAACTGGACACAACAATTCCATGTCGGTGCGCTCAGAAATAATAACGCCAGGTTGTTCCGGCAGCTTGGACCCGATATGGGATTCGACAGTATCGGCGACTTTCCGCAAGCACTTCACCTTTCCCGCTTTTTAAACAGGTTAGACGCTAACAATCAACTCGCCCAAACGATTATTTACAATCTCAATCCCGCCGATAATGCCATTTTTGGGACGATGACCGGCAATTTTAATGACGGCAGCATCCCCGGCAAAATACAATGGGGCAGTGCCTGGTGGTTCCTCGACCAAAAAGACGGCATGGAACAGCAAATAAATGCCCTGAGTAATTTCGGTTTGTTGGCGCGATTTATCGGTATGCTCACCGACAGCCGCAGTTTTCTGTCCTTTCCACGACATGAGTATTTCAGGCGCATTTTGTGTAATTTGATAGGAAAAGACGTTCAAAAAGGCGAACTACCGCACGATATGGAGATATTGAGCCAATTGGTGCGGGATGTTTGTTACCACAATGCGAAAAATTATTTTAAATTCTAATGCTTATGAAAACGATATGTTTTGGAGAAATAATGCTCCGCCTGAGTCCGCCTGCCGGGATGCGGTTTGCGCAGGCCCAATCTTTGGACACCGTTTATGGCGGCTCGGAGGCCAATGTCGCTGTTTCATTGGCACAATTGGGCTTGTCACCGACATTTATCAGCAGGGTTCCCGACAATGAACTGGGCCGGGCGGCATTGGGTGCTTTGTCGCAATTCGGCGTCAGTACAGGTGGCTGTGTATTCGGGGGCGACCGCCTGGGCCTGTATTTTCTCGAACACGGCGCAGGACTGCGGAGCAGTAAAATTTTATACGACCGCCAACATTCCGGCATGGCTACACTCTGCCCGGGTATGATCAATTGGCAACAAGTACTGGCCGATACGGGTTGGCTGCATTGGTCGGGCATCACGCCGGCACTTTCGCAAGAAACGGCTGATGCTGTTTTGGAAGCCTTACAAGTCGCCTCGGAAATGAAAATTCGTATTTCATGCGATATTAATTACCGGGAAAAACTATGGAAATACGGCAAAACACCCGCAGATATCTTGCCTGAACTGATCAGCCTGACGCATGTTTTGCTCGGAGATGTGAATGCTTTCGGACTGTGCCTCGGTATCAGGGAAGAGGATGAAAAAAGCCTTTTAGCAAAGGTTTTTCAGCAGTTTCCACAACTGGACCATATTGCCATGACCAGCCGGCAAGGTATTTCCGCCTCCCACAATGCCTATCGCGGCATATTGTTCGATGGCCGGCAGGTGTACCAATCCGCTGAATATGAACTCGCCGACATGGTGGACCGTATAGGAGGGGGCGATGCGTTCATGGCCGGACTTATATTTGGTCTCCAAAAAATGCCCGACCAGCCGCAGGAAATCATCAACTTTGCAGTGGCATCCGCTGCATTAAAACATTATATAAAAGGCGATTTTAACCTAACTTCAGCACAAGAGGTTCGCTCCCTGATGTCCGGCAATACCGGCGGAAGAGTCAACCGGTAACTAACCTTCCATTATGTCTAAAAGTACCCGCTTACAGGTTTACCAAACCCTCTCCGAAACCGGACTGATTCCATTGTTTTATTGTCCGGACCCGGAAATTGCTTTCCAAATTGTAGCTGCCTGTTACCGCGGTGGAGCAAAGGCAGTAGAATTTACGAACCGCGGCGATTTTGCCCATGAGGTATTCGCCGCTGTGATCAAACGGGTGCGCAGCGAATTGCCCGGATTGCTGTTGGGTATTGGGTCGATTCAGGATGCAGGAACTGCTGCATTATTTCTCCAGATGGGTGCCGATTTTGTGATTACGCCATTGCTTCGGCAGGACGTTATATTGACCTGCAACCGCCGAAAAGTAGCCGTCATTCCCGGCGTAAGCACCTCTTCCGAAATTGGAATAGCGGAAGAATTAGGCGTAGAAATTGTAAAAGTAGCCCCCGGTGAGGTACTCGGGCCTGATTTTTTAAAAGCGCACCGGGGACCGTGTCCCTGGACCAAAGCCATGATTTCAGGTGGCGTATCACCCGATAAGGCGAACTTGAGAGGTTGGTTTAGTGCCGGGGCAACATGCGTCGGTATGGGGTCAAAATTGATTACTCCTACCACTATTGCTGAAAAGGATTATGATGGCCTTGAAAAAAAAGTTGGAGAAGTTATAAAGTGTATTCACGATTTGACAGATTAAGGAACGTGTAAATAGTAGTACATTGGAGCCTTATTTATCCAACGTTTTACTCTTTTCAAAATGCGCATTACACTGCTCTTTGTCGCCCTCTTCATTTTCCGGAGCATTCCTGCTCAGCTGATTACCCCCGATTATTCCATCCAGCCCATCCCTTTCCAAAACGTCAAAATCACCGATCGTTTCTGGGCACCACGGATGGAAACCGTCCGAAAGGTGACTGTTCCCGCAACGTTCCGCAAAAATGAAGAAACCGGCCGCAACCGCAATTTTGCTATCGCCGCCGGGTCGCAGGAAGGGGCTTTTTGTACACATTATGCCTTCGACGACAGCGACGTATATAAAGCCATTGAAGGGGCGGCCTACGCAATGCGCACCCATCCCGACCAACAAGTTATCCGTGAAATCGACAGCCTGATCGCCCGCATCGCCCTGGCACAGGAACCCGATGGCTACCTCTACACCTGGCGCACCATCGCCGATAAACAGAAAAAAAATGGCCAATGGACCGAAGAAGATAAGAAAAAACAAAACCTTGTCGATGCCGATAAAGGCCGTTGGAGCCAGGAAGACCAAGCCAGCCATGAACTCTACAACGCCGGCCACCTCTACGAAGCTGCCGTCGCCTGGCAGGAAGCCACCGGGCACAAAAACCTGCTCGATATCGCTTTGAAAAATGCCGAACTCGTGCTGCAATCCTTCGGCCCGGGAAAACTACAAAAGGCCCCCGGCCACCAGGAAGTCGAACTCGGCCTGGTGAAACTCTACCGCCATACCGGCGATAAGCGGTACCTCGACCTTGCCCAGTTTTTCCTCGATGTGCGCGGTTACGGCGATCCATACCAGCAAAACCACCAGAAAGTAAAAGACCAACGCGAGGCTGTAGGTCATGCTGTGCGGGCAGGCTATATGTTCGCTGCGGCCTGCGATGTCAGCGCGTTGAAAAGCACCAACACATACAAAGAAGCACTCACGGCCGTTTGGGACGATATTGTACGCCATAAAATGTACATCACAGGTGGTATTGGCGCCTCGGGCAGCAACGAGGGTTTTGCATCACCCTATGATCTGCCCAATTATTCAGCCTATTGCGAGACCTGCTCCTCCATTGCTTTTGCTATGTGGTGCCGCCGCATGTTCCAGCTCACCGGCGAAAGCAAATATATCGACATCCTCGAACGCACCTTATACAATGCACTCAATGCCGGACTTTCACTGTCGGGCGACGCATTTTTTTACCCCAATCCGTTGGAAAGCCGTAAAAATGTGGAACGGGTACCGTGGTTTACCTGCGCATGTTGTCCTCCCAATCTCACCCGCTTTTTCTCGGCATTGCCGGAATATTTTTATGCCAAAAACGGTAATGACTTCTACGTCAACCTGTTCGGCGCCAGTAATACCACCATTGAAAACACCAACAGTGCCGGACAAAAAGTAAAAGTAAACATCCGGCAGGAGACAGATTATCCATGGGACGGCATGGTACGGGTTCATGTCGAGCCTGCCAAACCCAATACTTTTACACTGCGTATCCGGATTCCGGGATGGGCCAAAGGCGATGCTGTTCCCGGCGATTTGTACCGCTTTTTTGAATTTAATGGCGCTGTTACCCTGCGTTTGAACGGCAAAAGCGTTGTACCAACCATCGAAAACGGCTACGCTGTCATCAATCGCAAATGGGCAGCGGGCGATGTGGTAGAACTCTCCCTGCCCATGCAGGTACAGCGCATTGCCGCCAATCAAAAAATCGAACCGGACTTGAACCGTTTCGCTTTCCAGCGCGGACCATTGCTCTATTGCCTGGAAGGGAAAGACCAATCCGACGACCATATCCTGAATATCCTGGTGCCCGACACAGCGGTTATTGGGGTCAAAACCGACCCTAAACTGTTCAACGGTATCACAGCGTTGTATTTCCGGGGCTACCTGGTGAATAAAATCATCTCCCCCGAACAGGGCGACCTCAAGCCCATTAACCTCAAAGCAATTCCTTATTTCATGTGGGCCAACCGCGGCAAAGACAATATGCTCGTTTGGCTCCCCCACGACCTGCGGGCCGCACGGGCACTGGCGCAACCCACGCTCGCGCATGAGAGCAAAATGACCGCCTCGGAGGGACTGAAAGGTGATATTACTGCTGTGGCCGACCAGTATTCTCCCAAAGACAGTAATGACGAAGAGAACCCATTTGTACATTGGTGGCCCAAATTTGGCAGCAAAGAATGGCTGCAATACGATTTTAAACAACCAGAGCAAATCGGAACAGTGCGTGTTTATTGGTTCGATGATGAACGCACAGGCGGTGGTTGCCGGGTTCCCAAATCATGGACAGTGCAATACCTGGAAGGCGATACCTGGAAAAACGTATATGCTCCAGGCGGCTTCCCTATGGTAAAAGACGGCTGGAACGAAGTACAGTTTGAGCCCGTAAAAACCAAAGCACTGCGATTGGAAGTACAGTTGCAGGAAGGGGTGTCGGCAGGGGTGCATGAGTGGGAGGTGAAGTGAATTTTATAGCCTGATAGTGGTCTTTTTGGTTCCACATTGGGCACTTTCAAGTAGCCTGTCAAGTCTTAGTTGCCGGGTTGGGGCAGATCATTTTATTGTCTTATAAGGCTCGAGGAGGGCGAAATGCGGGACATTTTAACCGCCGAGTAACGAAATAAGACAGAAAATGGGGTGGTCCAACCCGGCAACTAAGACTTGACAGACCACTAGCCCCATGAGGAAAAGACAAATAATGCTGAATTTATGCATAGATTATTGATTGGTGTGATCCGGAATTATTCCATGTATTCCAACTTCCATCTTGGGTGTGATCCGTATCCTGCTCATTCCCCAAAATCAAAATAGTTCCTTTTAAACGTTCTCCGTAACTGTGATTCAGGAAGATGATCATCTATTTTATACTGTTCAAAGCCTTCTAAGTCGCCCCCTTTTCCGGGCATTCCAGTGCCCGGAAACCCTTATCAGTGCTTTGATAGGTGTAGGAATGGATTGCAACTGTTATGCCAAGCCGGGCTTGTATACCAGGAATAAAAAGCAATGTGGCTATGGCCAAAATGAATACCGCAATTAAATAATATTTTTTCATGGTGTTTTTTAAAAAAAAGAACCCACCTGAATGCCCGTTTTTATAAAGGTATAGATGGGTTAGGATTAAAAGGGTTTCTTCCTCCAGTGCCACAACCTCTGGCGTGGTATTTTGATAGCGTATTATACCTGCAAGATTCCATTCTAATTCCAAATTCTGCACGATCGCTACAATCGACCCGGAGTCAGTGGTGTCTTTGGATGTATTTTCATTCTTTTTGTTAAGAAAATAGCTTTTAGCAGCTTCAATACTCAAGTGATTCCAGTTGGAGTAAGATTCAACAGAGCTATCGGTATTGGAAAAATCAGATATAAGTTTATCTTTTTTGCAGGATGAAAAAACAGCAATAAGAAGCAGTGCCACCAGAAGGAGCTTAATAAAATACGGTTAATCATGTTAATTAGTGTTTTAGTTTTTGAGGAAATCCGGTCGGTAAGGCACTCGTACGCAAGCCTTAGGTTTTCAGGTTCCCAGTGAACGATGGGAAAATATAAAGCACATGTATAATATATTAAAATTTAGCGGCAAGTATTTACCTTATATTTTATAAACGCATTTGACAAGGGTATGTAAAGTTTGTCTGGATATCTGTTGGTATGTCAAAATAGATTTCCCCATTGATACGCAAGTCATCTCTCTGGCGATGAACAGGGTCCGTTTGAGCCAGTGCTTTGCCTGCTAAATCACAGGCGGTCGTCAGGAATAAGCCAATTTCAAATCAACACAATCAATACCGTTTAATTTTTGGCACGACCTTTGCATAATAAAAACAACCGCTTAATTTTAATTGATGAAATTTTGAGCAACAAAATATATTTTTATTTAATCCGCCTTCTTTTCGGGCAATACTTACACACACTTTTATTTAATCCGCCCTTCTTTTCGGGCAATACTTACACACACTTTTATTTAATCCGCCCTTCTTTTCGGGCAATACTTACACACACTTTTATTTAATCCCTGTTACAATATGCCTGTTCGGTCGTACCAACAGTTTATTGCACTTTTGTTCCTGAAACTGATTACATAATGGATTTTGGTTACCTCCTCCAAATTCTCAACCGACGCAAATGGTTGATCATGGTTTCTATGATCGTCACTGGTGCTGTTGTTTTTTACATGATTGGCCGAAAGCCCGAGCGGTACAAATCGACCGTAGAAATGGCGACGGGAATTGTCAACTACAAAGGAATCAATTCCAATGGCGATGACGCTTTTGTACAGCAATTTCAGATTGAAAATGCATTCTCCAACCTGATTGATTTTACCCAATCGCGCTCCAGTTTCAAAATCCTTACCCTTCACCTGCTCCAACACGACCTGAATGCCGAGCATAAAACTGACCAAAACTGGCCATTTCGCCAGCCTAACCTGAAGTTGTACGGAGAAGGTATCCGCGATGAAGCAGCACAATTACTTTCCGAACTCAACCGCATCCGTTCTGACAGTATCAGCGACCCGGCATTCAGCCAGGAAATGGATTATCTGATCGACCGCGTCTCCCGTGTATACGGTTATGACCACGATGCCCTTGGCCGTAGTATTTCCGTGAAAAGAAAGGGCAACACCGATTATTTAACCATCGAGGTTTCTACGGAAGACCCACGATTGTCGCAGTACATGGCAGATAGCTATGTACAGTTGTTTATGTCGTATTACCAGAACCTTTCGGTGCGGGAAAAACGAAAAAATGCAGCCTTTTATAAAGACATGGCTATACGGAAAAAAGCCGTTGTCGATACCATCAAAAATATTCGTTATGCCTACCTTTTCAAAAAAGGATTGCCCGCATTGGGCAAACAAAGTGAGGAATTAGTTACCCAAATTTCTGACCTGGAACTGCAAAAACAAAAAGCAGAATCCAAACGCTTAGCCTCCGCCGAGGCCATGGGACAAATTCAGCAATATATTGATCAACGCGGAAAATTGGATGCAGGCGAAACCAGGGCAAGAGTAGTCGACAAATACAATGTCGCCGACCTGAGTACGAAAGTGCGCACGCTTACCGAAAAAAGTGCTGCAGCTGGCGGAAAAGACGCTAAGGCAGAAGCCGAACTCGCAGGAGCCCGCCATGCGCTCGATGTCGCCCTCCAAAGCAGCGCCGGCAATCTCGGCAAATCCAATAAACAGGAAGATGCCCGCCATACTAAAGAAGATCTGTACAAAGAAAAAGTACAAGCCGATGTGGATCGTATCGAAGCCGAAAAATCACTTAGCGTACTGGAAACTGAAATCAAACAACGCACCAGCCGGTTAAGCGCATTTGTAGCCAACGACGAAGTAGCTACCGGGCTTGCCGACGAACAGGAAAATGCCGAAGAGGAATTCAAAAAAGTAAATGAAGAGCTGATAAAGGCCAATCTTGCTTTAGCCAATGCCGAAAATCCGTTTCATGTCATCGAAAATGCACAATTGCCCGAATGGCCGGAGCCCAACCGGCAAACGCTGATTTCCATTTTTGCAGCTATCGTCGTGGGTACAATGGCTGTACTCGGCCTGTTTATGCTTGCTTATTTTGACAAAAGTATCCAGTCCCCGGAAATATTCGGGCGATATACTGCTGGCCTGCCATTGTTGGGTTTTACGCCGTTTGTCAAGTTAAAAACCCTTGATTTTCAACAAATTTTTTCTTCCAATGGCGAGATGCCTCAATTTACCGCCTTCCGGGAGAACTTGCGCAAAATGCGCAATAAAATCATGCAGACTGGCGGCAAAGTGTTTTTATTCACCAGTACCCGCCCCCAACAAGGCAAAACCCTCACTGCTTATGCCTTAGCCAATGCACTGGCGGCTAACCACAAAACTGTGGTCATCCTCGATACTAATTTCAAAACACCGCTACCTGATGCCTTATCAGCAGCAAGCAATAACAGCACATCTTTCCTTCCCAATCTAATCCGTACACATGGCCTTGAAGCCATCTTTTCCCCAGGAAGTACAGCCGCCGTGGGACAAGGACAGGTGGCCGTAATTGGCCATCAGGGCGCGCATCTTTCTCCCGCCGAATTACTGCCGGAACAAGAATTTCGGGCATTTTTAACCGATTTATGCGCTCACTTTGACTTTGTCTTTATGGAAGCTGCTGCGCTGAATCAATATTCTGACGCGCAGGAACTGGTACCATTTGCCGATAAAGTTATTGCTGTATTTAATGCAGATGCCGCGATTTTCAACCGCGATCAGGCTTCCATTGATTATTTGCGCAGTTTAGGCGATCAGTTTGCCGGAGCGATTCTGGCTGGAGTGGATGAAGAGAATCTTCACTAATCGGTTACTGAGCGGCCTCGAAATATAGGGGTACTGAACACGCTGATTTCCGCCATGCCGATATACGCCTCCGTGCCTCTCCGTGCTTTTTTCTCTGTGGCTCTCCGGGAAAAAAATTTCTCAAAGGGAAGACTCATTAGAAATTATCTCCAGACACACGTTCCTAACCTGTATCTTTGTACAGGAACTATCATTCACTTATGTCAGCGACACGCTCAATGCCCAGGCTCTACCAAATATCTTGTTCTCTTATTGGCAATTTTCCGAAACACGTATCCAGGTTTCATGCCCTTGCTATTCGAGGGCTGCTATTAATCGGCGTTGTACTTTTCACCTTTACCGGCGAAACGGCCGCACAAAAAATTACCGTTTCCGATCCGTTATCCATCAGAAATGATCTTGGATATGAAATCATCGGACGGTTCCGCGACCGTATATTATTGTTCCGCGACCGCTACGACAATTATGAGGTACAGGCATTTGACCTGCAAATGCGGGCCTCCTGGAACCACGAACTGGAAGACCTGGATAAACGCGGCACCAAAGTGATCGGTGTAGTCGCCGGAAAAAATGATTTTTCAATTATCTATTCCGAACGAAAACGGGGTAGATTTTACCTGAAAATACACAAATACGACCCCGGTGCCCGAATGATCGACAGCCTCACAATCAAAGTATACAGCGAGCGTATTTTTAGTCCTCCAGAACTGGATTTGATCAAAAGTGAAGACCGCAACTGTATTGCTGTTTTTAATGTAGCCGAAAAAGACCAATTGGAAGTAACCTGCTTCAGGATCGATCAGATGAAACTACTGTGGGACAAAACGGCCATTTTTGAAAGCGAGTTCATCGACCGAAATCTTAGGGGTATGGCACTGGGTAATACCGGTGCATTTTTTTCAATTTCAGAATACGACAACCGCAAAGGAAAAATAGAATCACACCGCCTACAGATTTTGCGAATGAGCGATGGAGGCGACCTTATCCGGCAGGTGCCATTACCAGAGGTACTCACTACCGATATGAAAGTCATTTATGACAATGTCAACAAGCGACTCGCTGGTGCAGGTTTATGGGGTGAAAAAAACAAAGAGCGGGCCAATGGTACTTTTTATTTCAACACTAATTTTGACAGTGACACAGCGGTTGTGCTAAAAAAAACAGCATTCGATGACCAATTGATCTCCATTTTGCGCCGAAAGGAAGTAGCCGACGACACCCGCGGCATTGCAGATGCAGATGTATCGCACCTCATCCTGAGAGAAGACGGAGGATTGGCCCTGATTGTGGAACGACATTACGAAGTGCAACGCGGGACAGCCAGTTCGTCCCGGATCATGCGCGATTCCCGCCTGATTGTCGACTACTATTACGACGATGTTTTCCTCCTTGGTTTAAGCACTGATGGTACCCAGCAATGGCAAACGGTACTCCATAAAAAACAATATTCGCAGGACGATGAAGGCGTTTTTTCTTCCTTTTTTCTGTTTCGTCAAATCGATCAGTTGCGTTTTTTATTCAATGACGAGATCAGGTATGAAAATACCTGCAGCGAATATACCATCTCCGCGTTAGGCGCTTTCGACCGCAACAGTTTAATCAATACTGAAAAACAAGGCCTGCGGCTTCGCTTTCGCGATGGGGTACAAATCAGTGCTAATGAATGTATTATTCCCTCGGAGTACCGGGGGAAACTTCGGTTAGTAACGGTTAAATATTAGTAAAAGGCAACTATTTACCACATACGAGTCCACATAGCGGTTTTCACATAGCACACATCTGCGTAGTGTCGTCAAGAGTACTCTTCGATCTATGTGTGCTGTGTGAAAACCGCTATGTGGATTATGTGGTAAATAATTACAATAAAAGACAAAAAAAAAGGCCATCTCCGGCGCTACCCGGGATGGCCTTAAGCAATTGTTTTTCTTAGTTAATGTTGTAATCGGTGGGATGGCCACTCTCTGAATCCAGAGAAGGGAGCATAATCGGTTGAATTAAAGAAAAAACAATCAGGTTTTGGAACCGTCTGGGCAAAAGGATTAAAAGAAAAATAACAACCAGGTTTTGGAACCTATGTACATGGGATTAAAGGTTTCTGGTTTCAGGGTTTCGGGTTTCTGGGTTTCTGGTAAATCAGCAATAAATGCCACAACCTGAAACCCCGAACCCCGAAATCCCGAAACTTTTTTTAACGCACCATAATCTTCCCGGATGCTACCGGCCTGCCATCAGCGACAAGCCGGTAGATCATAAATCCGGATGAGATTTGGTGTTTGAACAATCGGAATGTGGAATCGGCCTGGGTTTGATTAAAGATAAGGCGGCCCTGTGCATCATACAATTCAATCTGGTATGACGAAGCAGTAACACCTGTGATCTCCATAGTAGTGCTGGTAACGAATGGATTGGGATAAATTCTCAAACCAGCGCCTGAAAAATCAACTATTCTTGTACCGTTGGTGGTATCCACTACTTCAAGTTCTGTAAAGGAGTCGCACACCGTATGGTAAGTCTCGTTGGTCTCAACGGGAGCATTAAAGTCAAAGTAGATAGCAGCGTGATTCAATACCTCCGTTTCGCAAGGGACTTCCGGTTTTTGGGAAACACGGAACTTGACAAAACCTTCACTGGAGCTGCTACCTGCAGGCAACAGATTAATATTGGTCAAATGAAATGACACAATACCATCGCCATATAAAGAATACGTATACGGATGACTGGCTGTGCCTGGCCGAACGGTAGCAGGGTCTAACCACGCAGACAAAGTGTCTCTGATCGTAACCTCACTGATCGTATCGGAACCGGTATTGAGAAAACGGATTAAATAATCCACATCAGTATTTGGGTAAATATAGTGTGGATCTTTATAGCCCTTGGGATGGCCTCTCTTTAAAAATGCTGGATTAAAGTTGGCTTCATAAGCCTCCTGACAGTCGGATGCCACAAATGGCTCTGCATCGTCCTCAGGGAACATCGTATAAAAACCGGTGCTAACCGTAGAAGTAGTATCTGTTTGGCATCCCTCGATCGCCGCTGTAGGTATGCTTATACCTGGATAAGTAGATGCTTGTTCTGAAATAAGGCGATAAGTATGGCCATTCGCCGGGCGACTAAACACAACAGTTTCCTCTGAAGGATCTAAATTGGGGATAGTGCCGGTATAACCAACTGGCGGTACAAACAAAACGACCAAATCATCAATAATTACGTACTCCAGTTCATTAGCAGGGCCAAAACCTTTGTTGATTAAGGACAATTTAACCGTGTCATTTTCACATTTAGCCCTCGCTTCAATCAATGACCCGTTCCAGTTGTTAGCACTGCAAAATGAATCAGGCGTAATGTGTGCCCGCATACAATGGGCCGATGATAATTCTGCATTACAATCCAAGAACGCATTAATTGTGAAACTGCCGCAATCGCCCGGATTTACTGTACCCACTGAAAAAATCAGTGTGTCGCCAGCTGTTGTAAAGGGTAACGAACTGGAAGTGATCGCAAACCCGGGCGATTTTTCGACGTAAACAATCGTATTTTGAGATGGCACGGTGCCGGAATTGCAATATCGCACAGTGTAGGTATTATCCACGCACCGGCGCAAAATCGGCGTTTGTATATCGACTTCGTTATAAGGACAAAAGGTTATTTTTTTGACACTGATATCCGTAAAAATCGTATCGTAAAAATTGCTGACTGGTACAGTAACGGAACTTAAACAAGAACCCCAATAAGCGTTGGTAGGGAATACTTTTATATCGTACACCCCTGTATCGACCATTATAAAATAATTACCCTGTGCATTAGTGGTGACATAACGGGTAAAATCGGGGCTCGAGACGCGCAATAGCCATTTATTTAGCCCTGGTTCTCCAGCTTGGTAAGTACAATCATTATTCTGGTCATTATACAACCGCCCCGAAAGATAATTGGTGAAGAATTTACCTTCAAAATCGGAGCGCAACATGTAGGTATATTTCTGCGGCGAGAATGGATCAGAGTTGGTATAGGTATACCCTACCGCCACAAATCCACTACCGTCAGAAGTCGGACTAACGCCAAAACCTTCGGAAAGACCCACTTTACCAGCACCATTCTCCCAAACCAGGGCACCGTCTGCAGCAACCCTGGCCATAAATATTTCACTCCGTACAAGTGCCGCCTCTGGAGTTCTGCCGCAAATAATGTAGCCTCCAGTTCCGTCATAATTAACGTCCGAAATAATTTGAGCACGAATAGAATCTAGTGTATTAGCAAAAGTCAAGACCCAAATTGGAGCAGGGTTCGCTACCGGATTTTCATCAATTTTTACCACTAAACCCGCTTGATAAGAGGTGGTTGGAACTTGGGTGTAACCGCCTATGACAAATCCGCCACCCGGAGCAGCAACAATACTGTTGCCACTCTCTGCTAAATTCAAACCATTATCGTAGGAAGTTTCCCATATTAAGGCTCCATCTATTGCAGCTACCCGCACGATATAAATATCCTGAATGCTCGGATTTTTTCTGCGCTCGCCCACAGCCACGATATCGCCATTGCTGGCAACCGTCAAACTATATCCCCTTTCCAGAAAAGTGCTGGCAAGTCCAAATGTTTTGCTCCACAAGAGATTACCCTGCGCATCCGTTTTTAAAATCCGCATTTGGTCGGCACTATTATCTGTACCCGTCATCACCAATGATCCATCAGCCAGCACCACTAAATCATTAATATCATCTGCTTTATTGGCAAGCCCCAGTGTTTTTGTCCAAAGGACATTACCGGAAAAATCAGTTTTAAACAAAAAACCATCTGAAGAAGGATCTGAAGGAGCGCCGTTACCTGTCCACCTGGTGCCAACCACCAAATAAGAACTGTCGGGAAGGACCTTAATAGAACTCGCCTTTGTTTGGGCACCCACCAGTGTGAACTTAGACCATTGTAAAAAACCATCCACATCCACTTTAATGAGTTGGAGATTACTACTACTATATACACCGGCCATAATATACCCTCCATCTGGCGTAATGGCCACTTCCTGTGCCTCATCAAAGCCACCACCAGAATATATACGCTCCCAGCCCTGGCCTGTCAAAAGGTGGGCAGTAAGCAACAAAACTAATGTGTAGAGATACTTTGACATGAGATGATGGATAAACAAATTTTCTTTGACGGTACAAAAGTGCAGGAACAGTTTAGTGAAGTGAAAGGCAAATATTGTCATTTGTTGAAAAATTAAATTGATAAAATATACTGCAAAATAGGTACTCTTTCAAGAACATCTTTAAAAATAAGGACCGTTTGTTTGTTATTAACGTAAAAAAGAAGGACCGGGGTTGGGTATTTTAATTAAAATTTGTTGAATAGTTATAATTTTGCGGAGTTGATTTTTTTTAAGAAGTCCTCATTTTAAGGATATGCAAAAAAGCGTTTTGATTGAAGTCCTTCAGGCATTAACGCCAAAGGAGGTGCGTGAATTGAATAAATGGTTGGCTTCTCCGGCACATAATCACCGCCAGGATGCTATTATGATGTTTGAATACCTTCTAAAAAAGGAGAAACCTTTTGACAAGCTGTCGGTTTGGAAAGAAATCTACCCCAAAGAACCCTTCGACGATGCTTATTTACGTCAGGTCATGTATTTTTTGTTGAAAGCTGTTGAAGATTATTTTATTTTTAAAGAATACAAAAAGGAGTCCGTACGATCAGCATTATCATTAGCCAGTTTATATCGGCGCCGGCATTTGGACAAACCATTCCGGCAAACTATTGAAACAATCCGAAGGGAAATGAGTAATTCCCCGTTCAGAAACAGTGATTACCATTTAGATAAATTTTTTGTTGAGCAGGAATGGTACTCCTATCTCGCTGAAACGAATCCATTAGGGGAAATAAACCTTCAGGTAGTGTCTGACGAATTAGACATGGCTTTTCTCACTAATAAGCTACGCATTGCATGTTGGATGATAGCGCATCAGGCCGTTAATAAAAAAGCGCAGTATGAAATTGGGATGTTGGAGGCCATTCTTGTGACTGTGGAGAAAAGTAAATTACTCAGCGAACCAGGGGTAGCCGTTTATTATTTTGGGTTTAAAGCACTTACAGACCGTAATAATACGAGTCATTTTGAAAGCCTGATCCAAATTCTGGATGAATCAGGTAAGCTTTTCCCTACCACTGAATTAAAAGAGTTGTACCGGCTCGCGATTAACTATTGTACCAGTCGTCTTAATATGGGCCAGGAGGTGTTTTTTCAGAAGCAATTTGAATTATACCGTGCAGGATATGAACAGTCCATTCTTTTGGAAGAAAGTGATACTATTTCCCGGTACATGTTTACAGGATCGGTATATTCAGCTATAAAAACTAAAAATTATGACTGGGCAGCGGATTTTATCAGCAGATTCAGCAACCGTTTAGAGGAAAAACACCGATACAGTACCGTTCAATTTAACCTCTCCAGATTATATTATGAACGCGGCGATTACCATAAAGCACAAACGCTACTTCGCGAATTTGAATATGATGACATGTTGCTCAATGCGGTGGCCAAAACAATGTTGCTCAAAATTTACTATACCCTTGGCGAATACGATGCCCTGGAATCGCTGATTGAGGCCATGCGCTCATTTCTTCAGCGAAAGGAGGCGCTTAGCTCGACACACAAGGCCGTATTTAAAAATATTATTCAACTCATGAAAAAACTCCTGCATCTTAACCCATATTCCAAAACACAGGTGGAAAAATTCAGGGTTGCAGTTAAAGAAACCAATCCCATTCAAGAACAAGAACGGCTTTGGTTCCTGCAGCAGATTGAAAAGCATAAATAGGCTGGGCAACAGACTACAGGTGCTAAAATCAAATGGTTAGGAATAATCTGTTACCTTTGGGTACATTCCTTTTGCTTAGACAACTATCTTTTTGCAAGAATGGACTGTTTAAGCAAAAAACAGGCTGTATGAGCGGAAAAGAATCAGCCAAAAGTGATAAGTTATTATTTACACGTTCCTAATTTTTTTTGATACCTTTGCTACCCATTTGCCAAGTTGACTTTAACAAAGAACTGTAATAATCAGACCTGATAATTGTGGATAATCTGAACTCATACCTCGAGCACACGCTGCTGAAAATTGACACCTCCATCACCGATGTCCGTCGCATTTGCGAAGAAGCGGTTCAATATACTATGGGCGGTGTTTGTATCCCACCGCTATTTGTTCGGGAAGCCAAACGAATTCTTGGAGAAGAGTCTAAAACCAAAGTGGTGACGGTCATCGCCTTCCCAATGGGATATTCTGCCCTGGCCGCCAAAACGGAGGAAATCAAACGCGCATTAGATGAAGGAGCCGACGAAATAGACGGCGTGATCAATATGGCCGCCCTCAAAAGCGGCAATTGGAATCATGTGGAAAATGATATCGAAGGCATGGCTTTAGCCACCAATCTTAAAGGGAAACAGTTCAAACTGATTATCGAAATTGGGTTACTTACGGAAGAGGACCTGAAAAGAGTCGTTGCATTTGCACTGAATTCAAGGGTGAAATACCTCAAAACCAGTACTGGTATGCATGGATTCCCGGTTACCACTGATCAGGTAAAACTGCTCCGTAAAA
>JBILHQ010000258.1:0-7948 GCA_044350415.1 Saprospiraceae bacterium
CTCCGCAATGTTGCGCACAGCAATTCCGATGTGGTCAATTTTCATAATAGCGCCTTACTTTTTAATTTTCAGATTGGGCACCCCCGTTATTTGTTCTAATTTTTTCAACCGCGCCTGAAGATCAGTATTGCTGCTGTAATTGAACTTGGCGCCAACAGTTTCTGCGCCGTTTTTGCCGGGAACAGAATAAACGCCATAACCATTGCTCTGGATTTGTTTTTTCAACCGGGCGATATTATCCTGGTCTTTAAACAGTCCTAAAACGACAATCCCTTCTTTACCGGAGTCGGCTTTTTCAACCGGCGGAGGGGTTGTTTTTTTCGGCTCCACTTTTGTCTCAGAAGATTTAGGAGCTGTAGAAGGGGCTGGCACGACCGATTGTTCTTCCGGCGGTTCAGTAGTGCGGGCAGCTTCTGCAGACGTCTCTGTGGGAGGTTGGACAGCCCCGGTGCGCGCTATTTTTTGCCGTTGCAGTAACCAGTATCCTACCATACCAGACAGCGCCAGCAAGAGCACTGTCACCAATATGCGCGGCAATTGAAGCCTGTCTGAGGTAGACGGTTCAAAAGTAAATGGTACTGGAGGAGTGGCGGTTTCCTGTCGGGCAGGCTGTTGGTTATTGGCAGGCGTTGTAGAAGTTTCCACACCCGGCTCTGTTACCTCCCGGGATCGGGAGAGTGGCGAGAACTGGATAGGCGGCAGGCCAAAATTTTCCCGGCTAAAATTTGCAGCATCGGGTAAAAATTGTATTTTTTGAACGTAGTTTTTGTAGAGTCGGCCGATACCTGCGAGGGCAATGATTTCCCGCTGGTTTAAATTTTGGTGGATTTCGGCTACCCTTTCTTCAATCCAAAGCCGTGCTTCTTCGTCACTGCTATTTTTGTCATTGACAATCGCGTAAGTAAGCAATCCGTCGTCGGTCGTCAGATTTTCATTAAATGACAATGACTTGGAAGGCGGTGTAATTGCGCCCCCTGCGTAATCAATGGTGGAAGGGGCAGGTTGTGCCACAAATGCACCTAAGCCCGGGATGACTACGGTGTCATTGGTGTACAACAATTGTTCAAGATAAGGTGCTAGCGCTGAGTTCATGGAGAATAGTTATCAAAATAGAGGCCAAAGTTAATCATAAGGACCGGTGAAACAATAATTTATCCATTTTTGAGGCATTTTTTTGTTCAAACCGCTTCTTTTTTTTAAAACGTAGGACAGATGTTTGGTGTAAAAAGAACAATAACCCTACATTTGACGCGACGAACTAAACAGCAAGATATTTTCATGAGTGAAGTTGATAGTTTTTTTAAATCCGCATTTTCAGTAGATAATGTCATTTTTGGATTTGATGAGGGTGGTCTCAAGGTATTATTAATTCAGCGGGGAGCACCGCCGTTTAAAGGAAAATGGGCGCTTCCCGGCGACTTGGTGTATCCCAATGAAAATCTGGAAACAGCAGCAGAGCGGGTTTTGGAACAATTGACAGGACTGAGAGGTGTTTATCTGGAGCAGGTGAAGGCTTTTGGAGCAGTCAACAGGCATCCGCTGGGACGGGTCATTACTATTGCATATTATTCTTTAGTAAAAACAAGAGACTACTCCCCTACCCCGGCTTCCTTTGCGCAGTCGGCCAGTTGGCATTCGCTGCACGATATTGACGATCTGGCATTTGATCACGGGGAAATATTATCCAATTGTCTGCTGCAACTCAAACAAAGAGTGCGGATAGCGCCGATCGGATTTGAGTTGCTTCCCCCTAAATTTACGCTCACAGAATTACAGCATTTATACGAAGCCATTTTAGAAACCGAACTTGATAAGCGGAATTTTCGAAAAAAAATACTGTCGATGAACCTGTTACAGGACCTCAATGAAATCCAGGAAGGTGTAGCGCACCGGCCGGCCAAGCTTTACCAGTTTGAACAGGACAGGTACCGGCAATTTGTAGATAAAGGCTACAGCTTCGATCTTTAGTATGAAAATTGAAGTCTGGGCAATCGGCAAAACCAATGAATCCTATCTTGAAACAGGAATCGGGGTATTTGAAAAACGTTTAACACATTACCTCCCCTTCTCCTGGCTGGTGCTCCCATTGCCAAAACTAAAAACCAGCGACGGACCAACCCAACGCACGGAAGAAGGGAAAATAATTCTCGCACGCCTGCAACCCGATGATTATCTGGTGTTGCTGGATGAACGGGGACAACAATTTACTTCCATTGAACTGGCTAAATGGATGGAGCACCGGCTCACGGACTCGCGGCGGCGCATGGTGTTCCTGATTGGCGGTGCATTTGGCTTTTCCGATGACGTCTATGCCCGAACCAATGCCCAATTGTCGCTCAGTAAGCTCACCTTCTCGCATCAAATGGTGCGCTTGTTTTTCTTAGAGCAATTATACCGCGCTATGACGATCCTGAAGGGGGAGAAGTATCATAATGAGTAGAAGCCATTTGCATAAACCACAATTGGTAAAACAGGTAAAAAGCGGTGCCGATGGATGTCTCTAAGGTATATTCTACTAAAAAAGAGATAAAAACAACGACCTGAAACGACAGGAACAGGTATTTTTCCCGGTATACCCGGAAAAAAAATGGATATAGAAAAGAAAACAAACTCAGTACCAGGCCGAAAAGGCCGGTAGAAGCCAGGATATAGATAAATTGATTGTGTGGCAATTTGGGGGTCTCACTGTATTCCTGGTACAATTGTTCGGTCATCCGTTTCGTTTCTTCTTCCAGATCGCCCACCCCCGAACCCAACACAGGTTGCGATTTCCAGATGGACCAACCGACATACAGCGATACAAACCGCTCTGAATCAGAGTAACTTTCTCCACCTCCCGCACTTTGGTAATGCTGCCAATCGTAGACCATGTAGGCGATGCGTTGCTGGAGGCTTTTTACTGTTTGAATCGCAATGATCGGGGTAATGATTAAAAACAATAAGGCTACCAAACCCGCTTTCCACCGTTGGGTAAGGTACAGAAACCTGACGACTGTAAAAAAGGTAGTCGCGTAAAGTGCGACAATGGCGCTCCGGACTGATAAAAAATGTAAAAACAGCAATAAAAAAGAAAGCGCTGCACCAAATAACCAACGTTCGTTATTGGAACGCCAGTACCCTTTTTTACTAAACAGCCACCCGCCCGACAACAGGGCCACCACCATCATCAGGCTGAAACGGATATGGTGACGCGGCACAGGTATCGGCTGCCCTTCTCCTAGCCCCGTCATAACAGTGTCTCTGTCCAGAAGGAAATTCACCCAGACCCCTAAACATAACAACAATAAAACGATTACCAGTACAACAATAACGGAAGCATACTGCCTGATAGACATCCGGGGCAAATTGGCCACAGCCCAGGGTAGTACTAAAAATGGAATACGAATGCGAACCCGCTCCAACCCGAAAGAGAGATCCGATGACCATATCAAACTGATACAAACGATCCAAAACAGCACGGTTAATGCCAAAAAAGCCTTGTTGGAAGCTAATCGCTGCCAGGAGAACAAAAGTACCCGCTTCCATGTTATACGACCATCTCTTTTTAAAACCAGGAGAGCGGATTCCCAAAGTGCAACAGCTACCAGCATCCATATCCCCACCGAAAGGAGAAATGGAGAGAAGGTCATACTGGCAGCAAGAATGATAGCAGCAATCTGAGCCCAGGCAGCTGGCGATTTAAACATACTTATTATCGGTAAATAAAGGGTAAATGTAGTGCTTTTGGTCCAATTGGACGAGCCCCGGACGCAGATGGCAGATTAGTTCGGTACTTTAGCCAATCTTATCTAACTTTACGCCACGATTTTATCTGATATGCTCAATACAAAATACCTTTTATTATTTTCTGTATTTGTCTTTTGCCAGTGTTTGGGAGAAGAAAGAAACCCTGATCAGGCATCCCCCGGGATGCTGAGAGAACAGCCTGCCACCGCCACCACTGTTTCCGATACCTGGAGCCCAGGCCATTCTTCGAATGGCAATTTTGAAGCACTCGTCTCCGATTTTGAAAGTAAACAGCGGGCAATCTGGCAAAAACCAGACCTGGCCATCTCCATGCTGGGCGATTTGAAAGGGAAAACCGTTGCGGACATTGGCGCAGGAACCGGCTATTTCACCTTTCGACTAGTCCCAAAAGCAGATAAAGTCATTGGAATTGATATTGATCAACGGTTCATTTCCTTTATGGACAGCGTAAAGGTGCGTTTGCCTAAATCATACCAGGAAAGATTCGAAAGTCGATTGGGAAAACCCGATAATCCGGGCTTGAAACCCAGAGAAGTCAATGCTATTATGATCGTGAATACCTATGGTTATCTTGAAAATCGCGTGAAATACCTCCAGGTATTATCAGAAGGATTAGCCGACGACAACAAATTACTCATCATTGATTTTAAAAAGAACAACCTTCCGGTGGGGCCTTCCACCGAATTTAAGGTGAGCACCGAAGATGTCAAAAAAGAACTCACCAAAGCGGGGTTTACCATTGACAAGGTTGATACTCAATCGCTTGATTATCAATATATCGTATTGGCCTCTTTCAAAAGGGGAAAATCAGAATAACCCAATTTATTATTACCAACTCCGGCAATCACTGGACTTCAACTTGTATTAATGCGCGGATCGCTTAAAATTTTTACCTGGTTTAATATTCCGGTCTACATTCACTGGACCTTTAGTTTGATCATTTTTTACTTCATGTGGCTGGGTTTTCAGGAAAGCGGCACCTTAGCCGGCATAATTGAATCCACCGGATTACTCATCGCGCTTTTTACCTGTGTATTATTGCACGAATTCGGGCATTCCCTGATGGCCCGCAAGTACAGTATCGATACACAGGATATTATACTTACCCCAATAGGAGGAATTGCCCGACTGGAAAAGATGCCTGAAAAGCCACAGCAGGAATTGCTGGTGGCAATCGCAGGCCCAATGGTCAACGTCATTATTGCACTGCTGATTTTTGTGGGAGCCAGTATTATCCTCTTTAACGATGCTATCGGTTGGTGGTATTTTCAAAATGCGATAACTGAATGGTCCAGTTTTGGTGCTGGAGACCCGGATATTACAACCATGCTGGATAATATGGAGGGCACCATTCCCGTTTGGCAAAAAATGCTTCCACAGCTGTTGTTCCTGAATATTATGATGGTGGTTTTCAACCTTATTCCTGCGTTCCCAATGGACGGAGGCAGGGTACTGCGGGCGCTTATTGCCATGCAGGCGGGCCGATTGAAGGCGACGATGGTGGCCGCCCGCGTTGGGCAGGCTATTGCGATACTATTTGTGGTGGTGGGTATATATTTCAATGCCTTTACCATGGCGTTGATTGGCTTTTTCGTTTTTACAACGGCCCGAACAGAATATGCCATGGTGCGGCTCGAAGAAATACTGAAAAACCATACAGCAGGAGCTGTAGTACGCCGACAGTTTACACAAATGCTCGCGAACGACTGGATGCAGTCGCCCATTGAGTTACTGACCAGAGGACAGGAGCATCACTTTCTGGTATTTGATATGCACCAGCAGCTCATTGGCTACCTTACAGAAAAGAAGATCATTGAAGCGGCGAAGCGCAAAGATATGGCCGTCGAGATTCAGCAATATATGGAGCAGCCAGCGGTCAGTGTTACAGAACGGGACTCCCTTCGCTATATCTACTTTTTGGTTACCCAGCGCAATATGAATATTGTAGCGGTAAAAAACGACCACGGAGCGATTATCGGGGTAATAGACCTGAATGGGTTAGAGAGTTTTTTGAAGATAAACGGGTAGCGGCCTTCCTGAAAAAATCAGAAAGGCCGCTATAAATTGAATTTTATAAAATTTTATTATTTATTTTTCCGGATACCCCGCATTTTTCCAACATTCCCAAGCCTCTTTCTCCGCATCAGTCAACTGCGTAGCGCCCACTTTAGGCATGCGGCCTGCATTGATTTCTTCCCACGTTTGGGAAACCACCGACTTCATACTACTGTAAGTGGTGTATATTCCATTAGCTTCCGCACTTCCATCGACAGAATGGCATGATACACATTTATTATCAATGATGGCCTTCATATTGGAATCATAAGTAGAATTGTACTTGCTGCAATCCACATTTGTTTCTGGGTTACAGGAACTATTGATGAAAACAACCCCGGAAATCAGGAAAAAAGTAAGAAAAAAAAATGTTTGTTTCATTAATTGAATGAATTTGAATGAACCGATATTGGAAGACAAAAATACCACTATCCCTTCTATTTTTTTCAAAACTTTCATCATTATGTCAAATTTCGCCATTTGTGTGGTAGCGTCCTCTTTTTTTGGAACGAAATACTGGTCGGAAAATTCCGGGAAAGTAAATATTTATTAAATTTTTGTTTATTTTTTTGGTAACATTTAAATCCCCCTTATCTTTGTAGCGTCTAATTTTCAGGCTCTAAGTATTTCGCATTCAAATGATTGCGAAAAAACAATTTGTTGAATGAAAAAACAGCACCAAAACCGCAACTATAATACGCAGGACGCAGATCTGTACCGTTGGTGCATGGAGGCTATACGTCTTGCACAAAGGGATATTGAGGTGTTTGGCCAATATGGATTCACATCCGACCGTCTGAAGACATTTAAGGTAATGGTCGATATTTTTCAACAATTACCTGACGATGATGAAATGGTGGGAGAGCAAATGGTCAGTACAGAAAAGAAAAACCAGGCTGCCGAATCGCTGCGTACAGCCATTAGGGGGTTAATGACCCGGGTGGCCATGAAATTCCATGACAAGACTGGTCGTTACCGCAAATTTGGCACTTCCAAACTCGGCGACATGTCTGATCCCCAACTTTTGTTTTGTGGCCGGCGGGTGGTTCGGGTTGCCCGTGCTCAAATAGACTTCCTGGCAGAAGCCGGCGTGAATGAGCAAATCCTGAAAAGAATCACTGATGCCAACACTGCATTTGAAAATGCCCTGAATATTCAGCACGACCGCCTTCACGAACGCGATATCGCTGTGGAAAGACGCCTGGAGCAGGGTAATAAAATTTATGCAGAACTAGTGGTCGTTTGTAATATCGGGAAAGATGCCTGGGCCACTAAAGACCGGGTCAAATACGATCAATATTGTATTTACGACAGCAATAATGACCAGAAAAAAGAACGCAAAGAAAAGTCAGAGCATCGTTAAGAGCATATCTGTTTTTTTTGAACTGAAAATCCCAGACATGCTCTAATCAAATAGTAACTTTATCAATCATCAATTAGTCACTTTAACAATTAAAAAGCTTGCATATTATGAGTGAACCATCCAATAACAAAACAGGCGTTTATGGTATTGTAATCGCCTTACTCCTTTTGCTTTCCGCTGGCCTCGGGTATTTCCTTTGGCAAAAAAGCAAAACAATGATGGCTGAAAAAGAACGCCTGGAACAGGAAATGACCCAATTGACTGCTGAAAAAAGCAGTATTGCCCGCTCTTTGGATAGTTTGACCAATTCCTATTCTGACTTGAGGACAGAAAATGAAAGCCTCACCAGTAAAATTGCCAGTTCTGCTCAATTGGTGCAACAAAAAGAAGCAACGATCAGCAAAATAAAAAGTGAAACCTCCAGTGAATTGTCTGCTCTGCGCACGCAAGTGGCTGATCTGCGAAAAGCAAAAGCGGAACTGGAAGCCATTATCGCGGTAGTAAAAGCGGAAAATGCACAATTAAAAGGCGAAAATGTCCGCCTTACCGATGAAAATGCGCAATTGTTAAATGATAAAAACCAACTCACAGGTCAGGTGACTGATTTGGCAAAACAGTTGGAAGAACAAATCCGCAAAACCCAGTCCGCAACATTCAAAGCCTCCTCCTTTAAGGTGGAACTCCTTCGGAAAAATAAAACTACCGGCCGCGCACGCCGTGCCCGCGATCTTCAGGTCAGCTTTGATCTGGTAGATGTGCCACAACCATTCCAGGGAAATCAAA
>JBILHQ010000055.1:0-27347 GCA_044350415.1 Saprospiraceae bacterium
GTAGCGAACGGCATATCGGCACCGGAAGTATCCATGGCCATCCCTTTGATGGTGATCCGGTTGAGATTTTGGGCGTAGGCGAAAGTGAGGCAAAGGCTATTGATAAAGAATAGCAGCAGTAGTTTTTTCATGAATATACTTTGAGTGTATGATCTGTTCTCTGTATGGACACAATTGTCATCAAAATGTTGCAAAGGTAGGAAAAGTAATCCGTTTGTTGAAAGCAGGGCCGAACTGAAAAAACGAATCTGTCTAAAATCAATAGGGCAAAACTGCATGCCGAGCGTTAAATTTGACTGACTAGCCGCTTATTGTACAGTACCCTTTTTTGCCTGGAGAGGGCAAAAATGCTTGTTGAAGTTGAAGCATTTTTAAGTTCCAATGATAGATGCATTCGATACCATATTTCCTATGTTCATTGCCAGAAATACCAATCTTTTTTAACAAAAATTGCAAATAAAGAATAACTTTATGTGCAAATAATGCTAAAAAGGTTACCCAATAATTATGCTGAATTTATGAACGTAAGTGAGTGCCGGACAGGATTTTGTATGGCCCGGTTTCCTGTGACACAGGCGGTTTATGCAGCCATCTTGGAAATGGAAAACCCTTCCAGATTTCCGGGAGAGGATCGGCCAGTGGAAAATGTTTCCTGGAACGATGCACAGCGGTTTATTCAAAAATTGAACGAAAAAACAGGCCGGACCAATGCCAAATGGCGATATCGCCTACCCTCCGAAGCACAGTGGAAATATGCCGCTAAGGGTGGTCCTTACAGGATGACACCTGCATACGGGCTGACAAAATACGCAGGCGGCAACAAACTCAAAGAAGTGGGCTGGTACGAAAAAACAGCCATGACGAGACCAAACCTGTCGGCATAAAAATGCCCAACCAATTGGGCCTCTGCGATATGTCCGGCAATGTGGAGGAATGGTACCAGGACTGGTGGGACGAAGATTATTACGCCAAATGTGCTGCCGATGGTACTGTAAAAAATCCGCCCGGTGCAGAAAAAGGCTCGTTCCGCGGCGGCAGTTGGGACGGCGATCCGCGGGGCTGCCGCTCAGCGTTCTGCTACAACTGGCTACCCGACGATCGCGGCAGAAGTATCGGGTTCCGGCTTTGTCTTGTCTTCAGTGAGGTGGGTGTCAGTGACGCATCCCGTGAGCAACGGAGCCAGGACACGCCGTAAGGAGCAGTGGACTAACGATTTACGATTAATTTGATTTACGATTATATACGCAGATTCCTCTCCAGCGGGAGAAATCTGCGCGCATCAGCGGGAAAAGCTCCGCACATCTGCGGGAAAATACGCAACGGAACACGCTTAAAAGGGAAAATTTTTGAGCGTTTTATTTACTTTCATGCCGCCCGGGGCGGCTGTATACTTACCCATCTTTGTAATACGATCTTAAAATCCCAGACATGCTCTAAGGTCAGAATTGCTGCCCGACAAATCAGGATCACTTTTAAAGTCGACTATTCCCAGAAAAAGGTTGCTTCATCAGAACAGCAACCACAACGAATAGGACTATAGTGCTTATTATCCGTACTTTTGCCAAATATTTACAACTTTACATGAGAAGATTCCTTTTTTTATTCCTGCTGCTTCCTGCGGTAGGTTCTGCGCAAATATCCGCCCCTCCCCCACCCGTAGCGGAACCACCCCTCTCCTACCGCAACATTTACAAACAAGAAAAAAACGGTATTTGGGGAATGACCGGTCAGCTCGGTGCACAGGAAGAAACCCTTATTCCTTTTGAATATGAATACCTTTCTGCCTATTATTACGACTGGATGATCGCCAAAAAGAAGGGCAAATACGGCATGATCAACCGCAAAAATCAGGTAGTGATCCCGTTTCAGTACGATGATATGCTCGATGATGTCATTCATGGTTTTGCCTGTTTTAAAAAAGGCAAAAAATGGGGCATCATCAACCGGAAAGGCAAGGTCAGTGTTCCGTTTGAATACGCCGAAATTGCGAAGCCCAGGGTATTTGGGGAATGGCCCGGCACTGACCCTTACAGCACAGAGTGGCTGACGGAAGGGTCACTGCAAAAAATCAATTTTTTAGCGAAAAAGGAGGGCCAATATGGCATTATCAGTGGTGACGGCGATATCGTTTTGCCATTCGACTACCAGGAAATCAGGCCGACCAGCAGCGATTGCAACCTGGTACTCAGGAAAAATAATAAGTATGCCGTATATATCTGCTACTCACCCGGCCGCTCTCAATTCCGGTACGATACTGTTGAATTCCTGCGCTCTAACCTGCTTTTAGTGAGCGCCAACGGCAAAAAAGGCTTAGCCGGACATGAGGACCAAGCCGTATTACCTTTGGAATATGAAGATATCATTTACCTCGAACGCAATTATTACGCCTTCAAAAAAGCTGGTAAATACGGGTTGCTCTCTTTGGACAACTGGGATTCCAAAATGACCGTCATCTTACCTAATGAATACGATGCCATCGGGCCGTCCTCTATACGGTATGGGAATATCGTCAAAAACGGCAAATCAGGTTTGTTTGATTATTTTTCAGGAAAAATAGTGCTGCGGCCTGCATTTGCATCGGTTTCCGTATCCAATTCAGGGCAATTTATTGTCAAAAACAACGGCCGGTATGGCTTGTGCGCCGCCTCGGGAAAAGAGATCATTCTCCCAGTATATGATCACCTGGTGGCGATTCCCGAATTAAGGGCAGTGGTCGACAAGGTTTATCTTGTCCGGAAAGGCCCAAAAACAGGATTGATAGACTCCACAGGCATCGTTCTTGCTCCCGCAAGATTCGACAGTATCATTTACCTGCGTTACTTCACCGACCCCCATAGGCAGGCCACCGGATGTGAAGATTTAGCTTGTTTTACAGCGATTTACAAAGCCTGTCTCGACAACAAGATCTTTCTGTTCAATAGCGACGGCCAACTATACAACGAAACCGGCATTGACAATTTCACCCTCCAAAATGCTTATATCCGCACTGCGTTAAATCAGCAAAAAGGACTGTTGACGATCACAGGTACGACTGTCTTTTTGCCGGAATATGAAGTGATTAAAATTGCGGAGGAGGCAGCCGCGGAGATCAAAATCTGGCGATTGTCCGGTAAAATCACAGGGGATATCAAGCCGTATTTTGTGGCCTGGAAAAAGAAAGATGGCGTGGCGGAATTGTTTGATGCGGCGGGGAAGAAGGTGGGGATGGTAGAGTAAAGAGATCATAAGCAGCGGACGCCCAACAGAACACCCGACCTCAGAGAGGTCGCACGTTTGTAGTCGATGGTATTAAAAAGCGTTACCCGACCTCGGAGAGGTCGCACGTTTGTAGTACGTTTGTCGCACGTTTGTCGCACGTTTGTAAATCGGATATTGTTTGGTTTTGTATATTCACATCCACATCATTTTTATAAAACTTTCAAAATGGCTGACGTTTTTTCTCAAATTTATATCCAGGTTGTATTTGCCGTAAAATACAGGCAAGCATTAATTCTACCGGAATGGGAGGGTGCTTTGTACCAGTACACCACCGGTATTGTCCAAAACCGGGGTAATAAATTGTTGGCGATAGGCGGTATGCCTGATCATATTCATATTTTTATTGGCATGAAACCCGCAGAAAACCTATCGGATTTGGTTAGAGAAATTAAGAAAGCCACTAATGTCTATGTTAAGGAGCAACAATTTTCTCAATTTGACTTTGCCTGGCAGGAAGGGTATGGTGCATTTTCTTACAGCCGTTCCCATATCGATGCCGTCTGTAAGTATATTTTAAATCAAAAAGAGCGCCACCATAAGCGGACATTTGAGGAAGAGTTTTTGAAAATGTTGAATGATTTTGATGTAGAAATCGGAAAAAAATTGATGTTTGATTTTTTTATTCCGGATTGACTACTACAAACGTGCGACCTCTCCGAGGTCGGGTGATGTCGCTAAATGATAAACACCTGAACGTTTTAAATATATTATTCATTTTCTGCGCAGCAATCAATTGAGTGGGCGACGAACCAATTTCTTAAAAGTAAAAATGAACCAATTTACCACCCTCCTCTTGCTCCTCCTGCCCGTTATAGCATATACGCAGGATGATCCACCACTGATGTTCCAGGTTCCAGAGCCTTCCTTGAACCTGAACTCAGCAGAGCAACACGGACCTGACTCCCCGGAGCCGGACGACGACTTGCGCCACTTGATGGTGCGCAATGGGAAATATGGCGTGGTGGAGCACAAAAATAAAATCATTGTTCCTTGTATTTATGATGACATTGACGGAATACCATCAGACAAAATGGTGGTACGGCGAAACAAGCACATGGCCCTGATCAACCACAAAAATGAACAGTTGATTCCTTTTCAATACAAATACCTGCAACTTTCTAAAAATACACCTTTTGTTTTTGCCACTCCGGATAAAGGTAAGATGAGGATATTAGATACACTGGGCAAAATAGTGGTTCCTGTTTCGTTCAACGACATCCGAGATTTTGACGGGCAGCGGTTAATGGGCGTTGTTGGAAATGCCTATTTTGAGAAAAAAAAGATTTATTTGTACGATGCCACCGGTAAATTGGAGCAGGAATTACCGTATTCCTGGTTGAAACCGATCGGTGATGGCCGGTATATTGCCTCCAAAGACAGCCTTATCCGGAGTGAATACAAAACCATGCTGGGTATTGTTGACCGAAATGGAAAGGTGCTTTTCCCATTCAATTATACTTATTTTGACTGGATCAAGGGTAACTGGGCCCGGGCCGTGGATCATATCAATCACGTGGGCGGTTTGTTGCGTTTTTCAGATGGCTATTTCCAACCCCTGCCAGACGAAACAGGGCTAGTCAGAATGGATGACCTTGATAATCTGATGATTTCAAAGGGCAGCTGGGAAAACAGCACGGTGCGATATGGCGTGTCTGATACCCTGCTCCATGAAATCTATCCGCCAGTGTACCACAATGTGCAGCAGCTACGTGGGGGCGATTATTATTTGGTGAATAAATTAGATAAATATGCGATCGGCGACCGGCACGGAAAACTGCTCACTGATTTTATTTACGGTACTTCCGGGGATTATGTGCTCCAAAATACCCCCCCGCACTGGGATGGCTACCACATCAGTTATCCAGGAAATGACACCCTTCCGCTCCGGGTAATACGCAACTATTCCAGTACTTTATATGGTCTTTTTGACCATCAAAGAGGATGGTTAGTTCCTGACACCTGTGAAAAAATAGCAATGGTAAGCAGGGAGACCTACATTATCCAATCGCATACCCGGCGAAATTACCGCTATGAATGCCGGATGTACGACATCCATCAAAAAGCGTTGACACCAGTTTATGAGGAAATGCGGCCTTTTTTTAACCAGACTGCTTTTGCCAAATCAGAGAATAAGGTAGTAATGCTGGATAAAGTTGGCCAGGTGATGAAGACAATCGATTCGGATATCCTCCCACGTCAATTTTCAGGAAATAACACTCCACTGTATTTTGAAATTGAAAAAAATGGCAAACGGGCGCTTTGTGGGGTGGATTTTCAAGCCATTACCCCATTCAAATACAAATCAATCGGGCCTGATATTCCGTATGAATGCGGCAAAATAAACAAAAACATACCAGGATACGGAAAATGGGTAGCAGTAGGTTTTATTGATGACAATAACCGGGTAGCCATAGATGAAAAGGGAAAGGAATTCCTTATAAAGCGGTAAGCCTATTCTCCCCGTTTCAACACCGCTCTTTGAAACACCGCCACCGGGTAGGTCAATACTTCGGGAATGTTCTCTTTCCCTTGTTTGGTTTTTCCGGTGGCGCTTATGGCTGTTTCTTTGCCGGAACAAACCTCAAAAACTATTTCGGTGTCGCTTGTTTTTTCGTAGGTACACAAAATACGACTTCCCTGGACCACAAACCAGCACAACAATTTTGGCCCGCAGAGATACGATCCCATAACGATGCTGTTCTTTTCATCCACTTGCCACACCCCTTTGGCAGGATCAACAGGCACCAATTCATAAGGCCGCCAGTCCTGGGCTTTTGAGCTATACACTATTCCGAACGTGTAGCGGCCTTCTTGGGAAGTATCGATAGGGAAAATTTCTACCATCATAGCGACTGACATGGTTTTGCCACTGCTGTAGAAAAGATTAAGTGTACCCGACCAGGAACCAGTCCAGGAAGCAGGAAATGGGAGAGAATCTATTGTGGTGGCGGCAAATGAAGTGGTTCCGGCAATAGTCAGAAGAACAACTACAAACAGTAGAATAAAGGAGCGAAGGGTATGCATTGGTCAATTTATAATTGCTGAATGACAAACATACGGGTTTATCCAGGAGATTGGTCAGTTTGAAAAGGTCATCCGTTAACTAGTGGTCGGGGCACTAGTCGCTGATTTCATGGCCTGGATGCCCGAACCTTTACAGGCCTCGATTACCTTTGCCGCAACGAATCAACACAAAATATGACAACTTTTGAAATAATTGCCGCCCTCTTTGGTGCCATCGCCGTTGGGCTGGTGGTATTGCGCAATGTATGGAATTTTCCCATTGGCATCGTGATGGTCATCATGTATGCCTGGATTTTTTATGATTCCCGGTTGTATTCTGATATGTTGCTGCAAGGTGTATTCCTGGTGATGCAAATGCAAGGCTGGTGGAATTGGGTGCACAGCGAAAAAAGCGACGACGATCTTATTGCCGTCCGCACCCTCCACAAGCACCAGTGGATATGGTCGGGTGTGGTGCAGGTGATCGGCACATTAGCGCTAGGATATGCAATGAAACGATTTACCAACGCCGCATTGCCCTTTTTAGATGCTTTTACTGCGGTAATGAGCATTATTGCTCAATGGTGGCTAAATAAACGGTATCTCGAAAACTGGCTTTTCTGGATTGTAGTCGATGTAATTTACCTGTATATTTACCCATCCAGGGGGTTGTATGCCACTGCGATTTTGTATTTGATTTTCCTGGTGATGGCCATTACGGGTTATATGGCATGGCGAAAAAAAGCGCGCCTACCCAATTAATGGTATTTTGGCACGGTATTGGTACAATAGATGTTGTGGTAAGTCATTTGTTAGAAAAAAATGAAACTCCGGAAAATTTTTTCGTACTAAAAAAATGATAAACATTTCAGTTCATTTTGGCAGACCGTCCACTCTCCCTGTATTCACCAAAATCCCCCTTGGGGCCATCAATATGTTATATAATAAATACCTCCCTCTCTTATTATGGGTCATGCTGTCTTTTTCAGCAATGGCGCAAACAGCAAAAACACCCTTCCACCAGCGTTGGGAAGTGGGCTTGCAGGCCGGCGCGTCACAAGGTCAAACTGACTTTGTTGACTTCGGCATCAATGAACTGAATCCCGGAGGCGGCTTGCTGCTCCGCTATCACCTGGACGATATTGCTGCATTGCGGTTGAATGTCCTTTATGCCGAAATTAGTGGCGATGACGCTCAGGATACGAAATTCGCACCAAGAGGATTTAGCTTTTCAGCACCACTTACAGAGGCGTCCTTAATGTTCGAACTGGATTTATTAGGCAAACGCCGTTGGGATGAGAAGGGCAGTCTCAAAAAAATAATTTCCCCTTATATATTTGGCGGCGCAGGCTATGCGTTCACCAAACCATACACCAATTACAACGAAGCCAACAATATACCGATCCGCGATGCAATTAAATTAGACAAATTTCATATGTATAATGGGCATTTTGTAGTGCCTATGGGCGTGGGAATCAAGGCCGACTTGAACGAAAACTGGGTAATTGGTGTCGAAGCCGGTGTACGGCTGCTATTCAATGATTATTTAGATGGCGTTAGTAATAGCGGAAATCCACGAAAAAACGATACTTATACTTTAACCTCTGTGACGGCGACCTATCGTCTTGCCTATGTTCCAGACCGCGATCACGACGGCATTTCGGATAGTGAAGATGCTTGTCCGGATGTAAAAGGCCCTGCAAAAACCGGAGGCTGTCCCGATGCTGATGGCGATGGCATTGCCGACCATCTCGATGCTTGTCCGGAAATAAAGGGAAACAGGAGCAGTGGTGGTTGTCCGGATACTGATGGCGATGGCATAGCTGACAAAAACGACCAATGCCCCGATCAAAAAGGGACAGCCGCTACTGTTGGATGCCCGGATAAGGATAAAGATGGTATCGCCGACGGAAATGATGGTTGTCCTGATGTCTACGGTCCGGCAAAATTAAAAGGTTGTCCTGACAGCGATGATGATGGTACCGCCGATGCCGATGATGCGTGTCCTGACCGCGCTGGGAGCGTAGAAAACCGGGGCTGCCCGGTAAATGACCGCGACCGCGATGGTGTGGTGGATGCTGACGACCGTTGTCCGGATATTGCGGGTTCACTCTCCTTCAGCGGCTGCCCCGATACCGATAAAGACGGCATTGGCGACAACATAGACAAATGCCCGGAAATCGCAGGCCCACCCTCCAACTCAGGATGCCCTGTCATGACAGAAACTGATAAAAAAATACTGGAAGACGCTATCTATGGCGTTCAATTTGAGTCCAGAAAATCCACTATCACAACGAACTCATTAGCTATTCTCGACAAGGTTGCGGATGTCTTGAACCGATATCCGCCTTACAGCCTGACCATCAGTGGCCATACCGATAGTGCAGGCAGCGATGCTTCCAACCAAAAGTTGTCAGAAAAGCGTGCTAAAGCGTGCTTCGACTATTTAGTCTCTAAGAAAATCAGTCCACAAAGAATGCAATTTACAGGGCTCGGAGAATCACAACCCATAGCAGATAACGCAACGCCGGCAGGAAAGATCAAAAACCGCCGCGTGGAGTTTGTCATGCAATTGAAATAAGAGGCCATCTTAAATTTACCGATTATAATCCATACTATCCATCATTGTACCCTTTTTTTCAGCCTTGCTGAGAAAAAGGGTACTCCTGACCTGCTCTTATTCAAATACGGTAAACTTTTATCGCTCCGTTAACGACAAATCGCAATGTTTGGGCGCGTTTGTGTATATATTACCACAAACTGGGCAAACAAAATATTTTGAGGGCAAACTGTTCAGTCTATTGATATCACCCAAAGCTTGTTCAAAAAAGAATTTATGTTTGATTTCTGTTTTCATTGCATAAGTGAGGCTCAAAAAAACAATTTGATTATCGGCAGTTTCGGCAGTTTTTAAAAAATCAGGATACATTGTTTTAGCTTCATAGGCTTCTCCATTTATAGCCACCGCGAAGTGGTATTGTAATTGCTCGGCTTCCCTCCGCCCCGCTGACTGCGTTGTAAAGCCTCGCCGATGCGCTGCATCGCCTGCGTTTTACGCCTTGTCAACGGAACTGATGAAAACCGAGCAATTACAATACCACTTCGCGGTGACTATATATCGTCATACAAATTCTCTTTTGTTGTTTTCACTTTATATTCGGACGTTATAACAGGTACAGTTGCACCAGCATCCTCAATTACAGCTTTGTGGTTTATTGCGTAGATATTTTCGGCTGCTGAAATCGCATTATATAATAAAGCAATATTATGACACCCATCTTCTTCTGCCTTTTTGGAGAAAGCTTCATACTTTGCTGTTGCTGTTTTCTCTCCTTCATATGCGGATTGCATATTTTCAATTGTTTTAGTTGTTGCGGCCATGTGTTGTTGTCGTTTCTGTCTTTTTATAATCGCAGGAAGTTGTTGTGAAACAACTGATCAATGCTAGGAATAAGTAATAACTGGTGGCTAATTTTTTCATTTTTAATTGTGTATTTAGCAATGTGGCACTAATGACTTTCCATAGAGCATGCCTGGGAATTTTCTCTTGCATAGAATCATAGTTTAGAAATATTCATTTGGCAATTAGCCTAAAGTATCCAAGCCTCCGAATTTTCTACGGTTTTCTCATAATCCTTTGATAATCGTCGAAAAAAATTGAACCAACCGAATGTACGCTCGCTTACCCATCGCCATTTAACCGGAACAAAGCCTTGGGCCGAGGGAGGTTTAGATGAGATTTCAGCCCTTACTCCAAACAGTTTTTCGGTGGTCTGCATGAATTCCTTTTGATATCCTTGATCGACAAGCACCTTTTTTACCCGCTTTAATCTGTCTTTGAGTTCAATCATTAGTACTGCACCATAGACAGAGTCACTCCCATTTGCGGCATGCACCAAAACTCCCCAAACTAACCCCATTGTATCCACAAGTGTTTGCCTTTTGCGGCCATTAACCCTTTTATGATTATCGATTCCGCATTCTTGATTAACCATAGGTGCTGCTTTAATCAATTGACTATCAACATATACTAACGAGGGATTGGGGTCTCGGCCAGCCTTAGTACGACGCGCCATATTCAATCCAAGGTTTAGTTTTATCAGTATTCCATCCTGGCGCCATTTGTTGAAATAGTAGTTTACAGCCTTCCATGACGGAAAAAAATCCGGTAAATTTCGCCACTGAGAACCTACGCGACCCATCCAGAAAATAACATCTACCACGTCCCGAAGATTTAGTGTGCGTTTTCTTTCTACAGGTAAAAATTTTGCCATAACTTGCCACTGGGAATCGGTAAGTCGTTTGTACTTTTTTTGCATAAACTTAGTTTTTAGACAACTCCAAGATATGCTCCGATTCCCATTTTTTTATGCTTAACCCTTTGTAACCGTACACTTTTTTTCAGCCTTGGCTGAAAAAAAGTGTGTCCCAGTTCTTTGAAATATTAGAGAAAAAACCTATGACCATATCTAAATCCTTTCGAAATGCCTTTAAAGCGATGTTTAAGGGTGAAATATGTTGAATTCGGGCCGCCCGAACGAATCTATTGATGACCTTTTTGTCTTGTTCTGATATTAATAAACCGATGCAAAAGGTAAAAATAAATGCCAGCGCAATAATGATAATGAGATTTCGCACCTTTTCTGCCCCTTTCATTTTGGATTTATGAACATTATAACCTGCTGATTTTAACTGTTTAAAAAGGAATTCGATTTTGAATCGCCTCTTGTAATATCGACAGGCCATTTCCCCCAAATCCATGTTGGTGAGCAACGAAATCGGTTTCTCATAACCTTTTCCATACCACAGAATAGCGTTATCGCCTTGTACAGCGTCTTCAATAAATACAATATCACTGCCCATTATTGGATATAAACCACCTAAATTAGCTATTTAGCCTCCTCCACAGTCCACTTTTCTGTCAATGGAAGTGCGTAATACAAATTCCCATTTCAGGTCCTTACATTTTGCACGCAGTTTTTGACCGTCGAATTCCCCGTCGCCAAGCAGCACGACCCGGCAGTCCGAAGGGATTATGGTAGCAGCCAAAGTAGTCAATTCAACATGCCAATCTTCGGGAAAATGTCCTTTTTCTCCCTTTTTGGTCAACCATGCCAATGGAATAGCATATTTTCTCCAAATGACAGACAACATCAAAGTCACACAATCACCCGCAGTTTCGCTCCCGTCGATTACCAAAACTAATTCACCTTTCAAGGCGATTTTTTTTAGCAATATTTTGATGTAAGGTGCAAAAAAACATTCCCAGTCCGTCCATTTGCTTGATATCCAACGCTTTGCCTGTTTAATTCGGCTCTCCCATTGAGTGCTGCTAACTATGTCGGGACTACTTAAGGCATCAAGAGTGCTACTTTTTGACTGCATACCGGAACTTATCATACCTGCAAGAGTTTGAAGCCGACGTTTGTGATTGCCTTCAATTACTTGTTCAGAGTGCGAATTTAAAAATTCAAGTGTACTTTTGTACAGGCTTTTGCTCATAAGAGGGGGGAAGGGTTGCGTCAGAAACACAAATTTCCTCCTCTTATTTATTTCTCTCTAATTTCAAAGAACTAATCTTAGTTTTTTTCAGCCAAGGCTGAAAAAAAATGTACGGTTACAAATAGCAGCAGATTAAATTTTAATCACCTACATCTTATACGCCGATATTATTGGACTTTTGAAATGAGTGATTAGAATGGCCGCAGCATTACCCGCAATGAAACGCTATACCCCATTGAATACCTTATTTTAAAGCCCTCTGACAGTTTTCGGATGTTTCCGGGAGTTAACAGAGGGCTTTTTTTTGTTGAAATGAAAAAGGAAGGGATTGGAGCGGTTGTACTAGTGCCGCATCCACCGAATAGCCTGTGAATTGGCGCGATAGATTTTTTGTTCAGCAAGGCTTGAGGAGGGCTTAATGCGGGACATTTTAACCGACGAAGAACGCAGATGAACGGAAAATATGGCCGTCCATTCACAGGCTATTCGGTGGATGCGGCACTAGCTGATAATCGTTTGTCAACGACGCAATGGGAAGTAGATATGGAGATTATCTGCGACAACGGTGGCGAAAGCACTCCGGATAGCGTAATCTTTGACAGAAAATCCGTAAAAAGAATACAAACAACCAGAATTTGTGTTAGCCGACTCCTGGCATAAAACAACAACTTTGCACCTTAATTTTAAATTTAAAAAATGAACAAGACAATTTTAATTACAGGTGCAAGCAGTGGAATAGGAAAAGAAACTGCAAAACTATTTCAATCTAAAGGTTGGAATGTGATTGCTACAATGAGAAATCCAGAAAACGAAACGGAATTAACACAATTAGAAAATGTTTTAGTTACCAAACTTGATGTTTTAGATTTGGATTCCATTCAAAAAGCGTTTAGAGAGGGTATTGAAAAATTTGGCAGTGTTGACGTTTTGCTTAACAATGCTGGTTATGGTGCATACGGACCATTGGAGGCATTTAGCAGAGAAAAAATTCTACGACAATTCAACACCAATGTTATTGGACTTTTAGATGTAACTAAAACCGTTTTGCCTCATTTTAGACAAAACAAAAAGGGTATCATTATTAACATTTCGTCAATTGGAGGCAAAATGACTTTCCCTTTAGGCTCATTGTATCACGGAACAAAATTTGCGGTTGAAGGTATTTCTGAATCTCTTAATTTTGAATTAGAGCAATTCGGTGGACAAGTTAAAATTGTTGAACCAGGAATGATAGCAACAGATTTTGCGGGTAGATCGTTTGATTTCAGCAATGACGAAAATATGACGGAATACCAAAATATTGTGGGGGCTTTGATGACTGCATTACCGACAATGGCACAAAATGCTTCTCCAGCAAGTTTGGTGGCAGAAGTGATCTTTGAAGCTGCAACAGACGGCAAAAATCAATTGAGGTATACTGCAGGAGAAGATGCCAAAATGCTTATTGCAAATCGCCAGCAATACGATGACGTGACTTTTATTGGTAGTATTAAATCACAATTTGGACTTTAAATTTTTAGAATAATGAATCTAATGGCTAAATATTAGAGTTGTCCTGGTGGGGCCGCTGAGCCATGAAATTAGATATTTTTGGCCTGATTGAGGCTCGTTTTTGGGTTCGCAGCATCGATACAGGCCTAAAAATGAGCCTCAATCAGGCCAAAAAGATCATTTTTGGGCCGGATGGCATCCCACCGAGACAACTCTGCTCAACAGCAATAGTGGTATGGGTTCTTTCGCTTCATACCAAGCATTTTGATATTATTAATCCATTCGCAAGTAAAAGCAGATTAGAAGAATTTTTAGTAATTATCTACAGTTGTAAAATTATGAAACAAGTCATATATTTAAAAACTATTACAGATTTACATAAATTATTCGATTTAGGTCATAGTCAACATCCTTTATTAGCAGTATTAGATTTTAGCAAAGTAAATGAACAAGTTGAGCAAAATGCTAAAATAACTACCGACTTTTATGCAATAATGTTTAAAAACTATTGCAAAAACAATATCAAATACGGTAGAAAAACAATAGATTTTCAAGATGGCAATTTAATATGCATTGCACCGAATCAAGTCATTGAAATTGATAATGAAATTGAATATAGCGAAAACATGTTGGGTTGGGGCTTATTTTTTCATCCTGATTTAATCAGAACAACATCGCTAAATGATAAAATAAAGGACTATAATTTTTTCAATTATGAAGCATCGGAGGCACTCCATCTTTCAGATAAAGAAAAAAATATATTATATGAATGTGTACAAAAAATTCATTCAGAACTGCAAGAAAATATTGATGTGCATAGTCAATATATCATTGTTGCTACTATAGAACTATTATTAAATTATTGTTCAAGGTTTTATGGTAGACAAATGATAACAAGAAGTCAAACGAATAAAACAATAATATCTCAAATAGAGAATATTTTAACTAAATACTTTGTTGTGACAAAAACAAAGGAACAAGGATTGCCAACCGTTAAATATTTAGCAGACCAAGTTCACTTGTCACCTGGTTATTTGAGTGACCTTTTGAAAAAAGAAACGGGAAAAAACGCTCAGGAACATATTCATTTTTACCTTATAGAAGAGGCGAAGAATTATCTCATAAAAACAGACAAAAACATCAACGAAATAGCATATAATTTAGGTTTTGAATATCCTCAATACTTTAATAAACTTTTCAAACAAAAGACAGGTAAAACACCCGTGGAATATAGAAACCTAAATTAAAAAACTTACTAGTGGTCGAGGCACTAAATTTTGGATAGTTTGAGCAGACTATTTTGGACTGAGACAAGGCACGACGAGGAAGTGTAGCGGGCGCTCCATAACCGAGGAGCAACAAAGTTAACAGTTCAAAAGAGACGTTCAAACTGTCCAGAACTTAGTGCCTTGACCACTAGTGGTGCATCCACCGAATAGCAACGAAGTTTCAGTTCAAAAGAGACAGTCGAGGTACGCTTATTCTCCAACAATAGACCAGGCTGTTTTTATTGACAACACCGGAAAGGAGCTGCCAGCTAAACAGGAAGTATTGTTTCTTTCGACACACTTTTCTCCTGACAAAGGAACTTTAAATCCGTAGTTTTCGAACCTTCTTCCCCGTTGCCGCTAAGGTGCTTTCCTTTATTGTAAAAAAAATATTCCATAAAAACCAGCAATCTACTTGGGTTTAACAGTTTTCATTTGAATTACATCCACTAAAAAAGCAAATGCCATTGAGAAATAAATGTACCCTTTAGGAATTTCGAAATGAAACCCTTCTGCTAAAAGGGATACCCCAATCAACATTAAAAAACACAAAGCCAATATTTTAAAGGATGGATGCTTGCTGATAAATTCGCTTATCGGTTTCGATGCACCTAACATAATCACTACTGTAATAATGACTGCTGTGTACATAACCCACAACTCCTGCGCCATCCCCACAGCAGTAATAATGGAATCAATGGAGAAAACCAGGTCCAAAATGACTACCTCGAAAAGAAGGCTTTTAAAATTATTTATTTTGGGAATATTTGGGCTGCCTTCCAAAGCAATTTCCGTTTTATAGTAGATTTCTTTTGTGCTTTTATAAATCAGAAAAAGTCCTCCTAAAATCAAAATCAGCCCTTTACCCGAAAAATCAATTCCAAATAACCTGAATAACGTTTGGTCTAATTGTAAAATCCAGGAAATAAAAGCAAGCAGGCACAACCGCATTACCATCGCCAACCCTATTCCCCAATACCGCAGTTTATTTCGTTGGTGGTCGGGCAACTTATCAGCCAAAATGGAAATAAATATAATATTATCAATGCCAAGAATTACTTCCAGCGCAATTAGGGATAATAATGGAATGACTGCGTCTATCATATTAATGAAATATTATCAGTTTATGAATCGTTCGTATCCGATACGAACCCAAAGGTAGTAGACAGCGATTTAACACCATCATAGATTTTCACAATAATATCATTTATTTATAGCCACCGCGAAGTGGTTTTGTAATTGCTCGGGTTCCCTCCGCCCCGCTGACTGCGTTGTAAAGCCTCGCCGATGCGCTGCATCGCCTGCATTTTACGCCTTGTCAGCGACACTGATGAAAACCGATCATTTTACAAAACCACTTTGCGGTGGCTATAAAACCAAATAAAATGACTACCTTGGCTAACAAAGCGGTACAACTCAATACCCCATGGACAAAAGTAAAATCGCAGTAGCGATATTTAATAAACGGGCAACCGATTATCAGGAAAAATACATGAATGTGGATCTCTACAGCGAATCCCTTCATGTGTTTTGTGATCATATTGGTAAAGAAAATGCCGACATTCTGGAAATGGCTTGTGGACCCGGCAATAACACGCAGTTTATATTAAAAAAACGACCCGATTTCCGTATTTTAGGGACCGATCTGTCGCCCAATATGATCGCACTCGCTCAAATCAATAATCCGGAAGCGCAATTCCAGTTGATGGATTGCCGGGACATTGGCCAGATCAACCAACAGTACGATGGAATTATGTGCGGTTTTGGTTTGCCTTATTTGTCTAAAGAAGAAGCAATACAGTTTATCCGCGCTGCAGCAGGGCTTTTAAAACCAGGTGGAATCCTGTATTTAAGCACCATGGAGGAAGATGATTTGAACAAGTCGGGGATAAAACTCTCCAGTAAAGGGGAGGAAATGTATATTTATTACCACCAGGCCGGTTACCTGACCGAGGCACTCGAAGAAAATGATTATACAATAATATACCTGAAACACCAGGACTACCCAGTAACAGCCGGTCCGCCAGCAACCGATTTATTGATCATAGCAACAAGACGGTAAAAGCCCTGAAATACCAAAGGCTGTACCCCGCAATTAGGGCGTTTACCGGGGTCATTGACCGCGTTGAATGAAGGCAGGTTCCTGAAATTTTGGTTTCACAAAGCAAAAAACCCGTACCTATACAGCATTCAAATGGATTTTATACCCCGAAGCGGCCGCACTGGAAAAACAAAAAGCGGCACCTGCACATTACGTGAAGCGCCGCACTAATAAGGTATGACTAAACCAAATTGTTCTTTTTGCTCGTTGCGGCGGGAATTTCCCACCGCAACGAGTTTATTAATCCACTTTTTCGTGTAAAAACGTATTATTTCCCATCCGCATTTGCGGTTGGTCTTCATCTAAGGACACCGACCAATCCGAGATGGTTTGTTCAGCCGCATCTGGTACATTGTCGAGGCGGATATTTTTGCGCAAATAAGCAGGTTGACTTTCCAGGTCAATCACCGTTTGTGGCGACGACAATTTAGTCACCTGAATAGGGCGGTTGCGCACTTCCTCCCGGCGACGCTGTGCTTCTTCGAGGCGGCGGCGGCGTTCTTCCGGCGTAAGGTCTGCCGGCTGGTCGAACAACCCGACCTGTTGTGTTTGAGAGCGGCGGATTTGTTCCACTGTTTCCCGCACATTATCGAATTCAAACTCGCGGTTGGTGGCCGTAGTCTCGTCCACCGCCATGTAATTACGGTCGTTATTCGCAGTAGCAGCTGCAACGGCAGTAGTAACTGAATCGATAGACGGTTTAATGTTATCGTCTTCGAGATTCACCACCTGACGTTCGTTGAGAGGAGCCGTATTAGACCGGGTGCCTGGAATGGGCGGCGCTTTTTTGGTCGATTCAAAACCAGTTGCGATAATCGTAACGCTGATTTTATCGCCGAGGCGTTCATCGAAGCAATTACCCCAGATAAGGTTCGCGGTTTCGCCGGCTTCCGTTTGCACGAATTCCGTAATTTCGAAAATCTCATCCATAGTGGCCTCTTTAGCGCCGGAGGTGATATTCACGAGGATATTTTTCGCTCCGAAAATATTACCATCTTCCAGCAGGGGCGAGTTGAGTGCTTCATCGACAGCGCGACGGGCGCGATTGTCGCCATCCAAAGATGCGGTACCCATGATCGCTACCCCTGAATCCCGCATAACGGTATTCACGTCTTCGAAATCCACGTTCACATAACCCGGAACGGTGATGATTTCTGCGATTCCTTTAGCAGCGGTGCAAAGAATATTATCTGCTTGTGAAAAAGCCTGTGAAATGCTGAGATTACCGTGAATTTGGCGCAATTTATCGTTAGAAACGAGTACCAGACAGTCCACATTTTTGCGGAGTTCTTCCATACCGTCGTAACCATTGCTCACGCGGGTCCGGCCTTCAAAAGTGAAGGGAAGCGTTACAATACCGACAGTAAGAATACCCATTTCGCGGGCCTGCTTAGCAATGACCGGAGCAGCACCAGTCCCGGTACCACCGCCCATTCCAGCGGTAATGAAGACCATTTTCGTCGAATTTTCGAGAAAATTTTTGATATCTTCCATACTCTCCAGACACGCACGTTTACCCACATCGGGTTTTGAACCCGCACCACGGCCTTCCGTAAGGCTGGCTCCGAGTGCAATTTTCACCGGTACGGGGCTAAGGTTCATGGCTTGTGCGTCGGTATTACAAATAGCGTAATCGACGCCCACAATCCCTTGCTTATACATGTGCGTTACTGCGTTGGAGCCTCCACCGCCTACGCCGATTATTTTGATGATTGACGGTTCGTCTTTTGGCAAATCGAACAGCATAGTATTATCAATTTAAAGATTTATGAAAAACAAGACATTTCGAAGTACGCATTCCGATAAATTCGATTTGCGTTTCGACTACCTGATCATGCGAAAAATTATTTGCGAAAATCCAGATCAGGCTCAGCTTCGAACCACTCTTTAGTTTTGCGAAATACATTTTCGAGCCATGTCGGTGATTTTTCTTCCGAAACATTGGACGGGTTTTTAGGCCTGTCGGTATAACTATCGTTATCAACAGTTTCAGGAATATTGCTTTTCACCTCTGCTTTTGCTTCTTCGTAAGCAACATCTGCCAATCCGCGCTGCAGCAAACCGATTGCCGTCGAGAAAATCGGGCTGCACACACTTTCGCGGTAACCATGCGCCAGATTCTCCACCGGGATACCGATGCGGCACGACATGGCCGTATGCAGTTCAGTAAGTTTATCGAGGTGGCTCATCAAAGCGCCACCGCCGGTAAATACCACCCCGCCGATCAGCTTGCGTTCAAATCCACTGCGGCGAATTTCCCAAAGCACATAATCAAGGATTTCTTCCATACGCGCCTGAATAATGCGCGACAAGTTTTTTTCGCTGATTTCCTTGTGTTCGCGGCCTTTCAATCCGGGAATCGTGATGATGCGATTGTCAAAAACCTCATTCGAGAGTGCTGAACCGAATTTCACCTTTAGTTTTTCTGCTTGCGGCTGCATAACAGTACACCCTTCTTTGATATCCGCCGTAATCACATTGCCGCCAAAAGGAATCACCGCTGTGTGGCGGATAATACCCTCATGGAAAATAGTGATATCAGTGGTACCGCCACCCATATCGACCAGCGCAACTCCTGCCTGCTTTTCTTCTTCCGAAAGCACTGCATCGGCACTGGCGATCGGTTCGAGCGTAAGGTCTTTCACCTTCAGCCCTGCCTTTTCAATGCAGCGATAAATATTATTGATCGCTGTGATCTGGCCAGTAATGATATGAAAATTTGCTTCGAGGCGAACACCGCACATTCCCACCGGGTCGGTGATGCCCTGTTCATTATCAACCGTAAATTCTTGTGGGAATACGTGTATGATCTTGTCTCCGGGAGGGAGGACGAGTTTGAACATATCATTGACCAGGCGATCAATATCGCGGTCAATAATTTCGGTGTGATCGCTTTCGCGGGTGAGAATGCCCCTGTGCTGGAGGCTTTTGATGTGCTGACCGGCAATGCCGACATGTACCTCGCGGAACTTCATGCCAGCCTGGCGTTCTGCAATTTCAACTGCCTCTCTGATGGCTGTAACGGTTTTTTCGATATTGGAAACAACGCCGCGCAAAACGCCTACGCTTTCCACTTTACCTACGCCGATAATTTCAATCTTGCCATGTGCCGATTTCCGACCTGCAAGACAACAGACTTTCGTCGTGCCAATGTCCAGGGCTACGACAACGTCCGGGGTTTGAAGGTTCAATTCATGTGTAGTCATAAGTTGCAAAGATTAACTTGAAGTTACTTTAAACTTTACTTTGCATCCTTCCGCTTATTGCTTTTCGTGATGCAAAGGTAAATTAAAGCTTTTATCTTCAAAATTATTTTAAGTTATTTTTTAAAACATTCAGTTTTTAATGTGATTAATTGTCTTTTTAACTATCTGATTATCAAATTAGTTCCTGTTTAGTCCCAAGTCCATTTTGGGTTCCAAGTCCGATAGTCCCAAGTCCGAAGAGTACACTCCAAGCATTCCGGTTTATAGTACAAGTCGACATGCTTGCGATATACTTTGTACCTGGAACTAACCGACCTATCTCTTTTTACACACCACCTGCCCGCTGTATTTCAGATTGATGGTGGCATATTTCCGCCATCCTTCATAGGGCATTCCCTCTTTATAAAATATCCGCAGCCGGTTGAGTTTATCTTCCAGTTTGCGCGCGCTTCCCAGGATAATGATCTGATCACCGATCAAAGGTGCCAGCATAATATCCCCGTTGCCCGAGACATGCACCTGCTGGATAAATGTGCTCAAAAACTCATCCTTCATTATTTGCTGAGAGACGATGAATACATCTTTCAGCGCATTCGTCCGGCGTTCCAGAAAATCAGGCGTATGCGCCGGCAATTTGCCGGTTGCCACTAATACCCGAGCAGTAAAATTATCAGAGACTGGCATCTTTTTGCCATCTTTATCTAAGTAATAATTGCCGCCATTAATATCCATTACCCGCAAAACCGGGTTCCGCTGTTCAATATTGATGCGCAGTTGATTCTTTTGATCAATGAATACATCTGCCTTATTGACAAAAGGATCCTCCTCTATTTTCTGTTCCATTCGGCCGATTTCGAGGGCCGACATTTGTGTATTTTCTAAAGCGCTGCCAAATGCTTTGTGCAACAGATTACTCACTTCATTTTCGGTGATCATTTTGTTGCCTCCTTCCAGCGGTTCCACATTCACCTCCATGTGCAACACATCAGCGTTTTTACGACTTTTCACTGCGCGAAACCATATTACTCCCACAATCAGCAGGAACAATACCCAGATAATCCGGTCATATCGAAGTCGTGGCAAGGCTATACTCATCGGTTGATGGCGCTTTCTTTGGAAAACCGGACAGACATCCGTACGATAATCAGTACCAGCAATGCCAGTCCAAATCCAAAAGTGGTGACCTGAAAAAATGCTTCCCAGTTGAATAATGTTAATACCTGCGTATGTATATCGGCATTAACCTGCCCATTAGCATCAGTGTAATACAACGCCCCGCCTGTTGCTGCCACCTGCTCCATACTTTTGGCCACCGACGGGAAAACTTGTTCACCTTTGGAACTGAAATACTTCGTCTGGTCTATGGCCTGGGCATGACCCTTCCATGCTGCATATGACAGCACTAAACCAAACCAAAGAAATACAACAGCCCATTGATAGCGCATAATTATTGTTCGAATAGTTGTTTAAAAGGTTGTACAAATAAATCTATATCACCGGCACCCATGGTAATCAATAGTTCCGGCTGTTTATTGTCTATTGTTTTTAATAAATCTACTTTTTGAATCACTTGTTTTTGAGATGATTTCATTTTACCCAAAATCATTTCCGATGTTATGCCTTCGATAGGCAATTCGCGCGCCGGGTAAATCGGCAACAACAAACACTCATCTAATTTATCCAGCGCCACAGCAAAAGCATCTGCAAAATCGCGGGTGCGGGAAAACAAATGAGGCTGAAAAACACCCGTTAATTTTACACCGGGAAACAAGGAGCGAGCAGCCTGAATGGTGGCTTCGAGCTCAGCCGGATGGTGCGCATAATCGTCGATATACGTCCCTTTGACTGTCCGGGCAATATATTCAAAACGCCTTTTTACGCCTTTAAAATCTGCCAATGCTGCCGGAATCTTTGCGATATCCCCACCTGCATACAAGGTCGCAGCAATAGCCGCCGTGGCATTACATACATTGTGCAATCCAGGATAAGGAAGTTGCAAATTAGTCAATGTGCCGTGACCGGGTGTTAAAAGATCAAACATAGTAAAACCGCGCTCCACCCTGATATTAGAGGCCCGGTAATCGCCTGAATCCACGCCGAACGACATCGTCAATGCATCGGTAATCCAGGGCTTACCCTGGAATACGTCCGGCGATTGCAGCAACAGCAGGCCGCCAGCCCGCACCTGCGCCGCAAATTGTTCGTAAGATTTCCGCACCGATGCTTCATCACCGTAGATATCGAGATGATCAGCATCTACCGAGTTGATGACTGCCACTTCCGGATAAAGTTGCAAAAAGGAACGATCGTACTCATCGGCTTCCACAACTACCCAATCGCTGTCGCCTTCAATAAAATTGCTGCCCAGATTCCCTGAAATGCCCCCTACAAATGCGGTGACATCAACCCCGGTTGCCCTTAGCAGCCACATCGTCATCGTGCTGGTAGTGGTTTTGCCGTGGGTCCCCCCAACGGCGATACACCTTCTGCTTTTGCTGATAATACCCAGTACTTCAGCGCGTTTTTTCAAAGGAACACCGTGCTCCCGGAACCAGTTGAGTTCTTTGTGGTCGGCTGGCACTGCAGGTGTCCAGACGGCCATATCCACATTTTCCGGGATCATATCCGGATTATCGTCGTAATGCACCTGGATACCATCGTTGGTCAACGCGCGCGTCAGGTCGGTTTCAGTGCGGTCGTAACCATGCACTTCAGCCCCGTGTTTTTTGAAATACCGAGCCAGGGCCGACATACCAATGCCGCCGATACCAATAAAATAGATGCGTTTTACAGACTCTAGGTTCATTTTTTCTTACAAATATTAATAGCTTCTTCTGCGATAACATGCGCTGCATCGGGTTTTCCCAATGAGCGAATACTTTCACTCAGACCAAAAGACAATGCGTCATTTCCAAGGATCATCAGGGTTTCAGGGATCAGTTTTTCAGCAGCATCCACGTCCCTGACAATTCTTGCAGCGCCAATTTGCGTAAGAGCCAATGCATTTTTGGTTTGGTGATCTTCCGAAACATTGGGAGAAGGGACCAATACCGCCGGCACTCCCACGATACACAATTCACTGATCGTCAGCGCGCCGGCACGTGATACCACGATGTCGGCGGCGGCATAAGCCAAGTCGGCGCGATCCACAAATGGCAAAATGTGCACATTGGGTAAAGCCGCCACTGGCAGATCTTTGAACATTTCATAATAGTACCGTCCACATTGCCAGATTAAATTTGGCGCATTCGGTTCACCCAGCAGCTTTTCGGCACACACTACTGCATCATTCAGGGTGCGCGCACCGAGACTTCCACCAGTGAGGTAAATCGTATCCCGCTGCGGGTCCAATCCAAAATGTCGCTGTCCTTCTGCCTTTTTATCTTTCAAATTCAGGATATCCTGCCTGACAGGATTGCCTGAATGAACAATTTTATCAGCCGGAAACCATTTTTCCATGCCATCATAAGCCACACAAATACGATCGGCCTGTTTGGCCAACAACCGGTTGGTGACACCGGGAAATGAATTCTGCTCCTGAATCAGGGTGGGAATTCCCATCCGCTGAGCGGCGCGCATTACTGGCCCGCTCGCATAACCGCCGGTACCAATAACCACATCAGGCTGAAATGACCGGAGAATTCCCCGTGCCTTTCTCGAACTGCGCAACAATTTAATCGGAAAACTGATATTCCGCTGCAAACTGCGCCAGGAGAATCCACGCTGAATACCTGCCACCGGCAAGCCAACAATCTCATATCCAGCCTGCGGAACACGCTCCATTTCCATCCTGCCTTCTGCGCCAACAAACAAAAATTGCGTGCCCGGATACATCGCTTTGATGGCATCCGCAACCGCCAGCGCAGGGAAAACGTGCCCCCCCGTGCCGCCTCCTGTCAGGAGTACTTTCAATATCTGATTTTGCTCTGGCATTCTTGTTATCGTTTATTAAAAGGTTACTGGGTTACTGGTCAATTGGTTGGTATTGATCAAAAGTTCCCATCAGCAAACGCCCAATCAATTGACCAGAAACCCCGTAACCAGTAACCTCTTTTACCCTTCATACGTTTCAATATGTTTACTTACACTGAGAATAATACCCAGGGCAATAGACGTAAAAATAATACTGGTTCCTCCCATGGATATCATGGGCAAAGTAAGTCCCGTGGCAGGCACCAAATGGACCGAAACGGCCATATTGGCTAATGCCTGTATAGTTAGGCTCAAACTCAGTCCCATGGCCAGAAATGTCCCAAAGGCTTTTGGGCTTCGGGTCACCAGCGAAACAGTTCTGAAAAACAGCATTAAATACAATCCTATAATTACCACACCGCCCACAAATCCGTATTCTTCACAAATCAGCGGATAAATAAAATCGGCATATACATAAGGCAAAAAGTTCCGGGAAATGGAATTGCCCGGTCCAACTCCGAATAACCCGCCATTGGCGATGGCTATTTTGGCCTGTTGAACCTGATACCCGCCGTCACCATTGTACACATAGTCTCTTATCCTGGAAATCCAGGTATCCACGCGCACTAAATTGGGGAAAAACTCCCCTAAGACGATTAAGCCCGCGAACAACACTACCCCCAATAAAGCCAGCAGAAAAATATACCGCGGCCTTACCCTTCCGATAAACATCAGTGCAATACAAGTGGCAAACAATACCAAAGAAGTGGACAGGTTTGCAGGTGCGATTAACCCGCAAACGCCTAATACCGGCAGAATAATGGGCACAAATGCATCTTTCCAACTATTAATATACTCTTGTTTGCGGGTCAACTCCCTCGCAACGTAGATGACTAGTACAATTTTGGCCAATTCGGAGGGCTGGAAACTAATCCCTGCCACACTGATCCACCGCGATGCTTCATTAATCCTTACCCCAAAAAGCAACGTAAAAACTAGTAATACTACCACCGTCAACAGCAGAAAAGGCGCCATTCGGTTGTAGCGCTGATAATGCAGCAAATGACACATGTATATCAAAACCAGACCAAATCCCAGTCGAAGAATATGCAACAACAGGTAAAGTGTTGTGTCGCCGTTTTTCGACTTCCAGGCCAATGTACCCGTAGCAGAATACACCGCCAGGATGCTGGCAAAACACAGCATCGCCACCACCATCCAGATGGCGCGATCGCCTTTTAATTCGGCTGCTATTTTGTTGGCTACTGGCATCTGTCGTTATGGTTTAGTTTGGCTTTCGAGGACTGCTGAACGAAACTGGTCGCCGCGATCTTCATAATTCTTGAACAAATCAAAACTCGCGCATGCAGGGCTTAACAATACCACATCGCCTTCCTCCGCAAAAATTGCTGCCTGCTCCACGGCTTCTTTGGCACTTCCAGCCTCCGCCATCGGAAGACCAAAGCTACCAAACACCTCCATTAGTTTAGTATTATCTGCCCCCATCCACACCATCGCTTTCACCCGTGTACGTACGAGGTCAAACAACGGACTGTAATCGTTGCCTTTATCTGTTCCTCCGGCAATCCAAACAACTGGCCGGTCTACTGCCTGCAAAGCGAAAAAAACCGAATCTACATTGGTCGCTTTCGAATCATTGATCCAAAGGATTCCATCACTTTCCACCACTAGCTCCAACCGGTGCAGTGGTGGCACGAATGACATCAAACCTTCACAAATCATGTCCGCCGGCACACCCAACTCCAATGCCGTTCTGATGGCGCAGGCCACGTTAAACATATTGTGCGGACCTTTTAAGCGGGTATTGCCCAGGTCGAACGAATATTCGTTAACATGCACATAAGTGCTTTCTGTATCAGTTATACTTACCTGTTCAAGCCGTGCATGCACAATACCAGGATGTTCACTCAAGTAAGTCTGTATAGGATCATTATCGGCATTGGTAATCAAAAGGTCGGCCACCTCCTGGTTCATGGTTATCCGGAATTTAGACCGGACATAATTGGCCATTTCGTAGTCATACCGATCTAAATGATCAGGTGTAATATTAAGAATAATCGCTATATTAGGACGAAACGAACGGATATCATCTAACTGAAAACTACTCACCTCCAGCACATATATCCTTTTTTCAGGGTGCTGCTGGTCCATGCGCATTGCACTGGCCACCAGCTCTGCATAGGATTCGCCAACATTGCCGCCCATAAAGGCATTCAAACCGGCGGTTTTTAACAAATGGTAAATCAGGTGGGTGGTTGTTGTTTTTCCATTGGAACCCGTGATGGCAACAATAGTCGCATTGTGATTGTACCGGTATCCCAGTTCAATTTCACCAATAACAGGTACACCCTTTTCTCTGACCACCTTCATTACCGGCGACTTTTCCGGAATGCCCGGACTTTTCACCACTTCATCTGCGTCGAGAATACGGCTCATACTGTGAGTCTCTTCCTCAAAAGCAATCCCTGCGGCAGTCAAAATGGCTTTATACTCCGGCATAATCGGACTTTTGTCCGAAACAAATACATCGTGCCCCACCTGTTGTGCCAGGAGAGCCGCGCCTGTTCCGGATTCTCCGGAGCCGAGTATTACTATTTTTGCCATTAAACCTGTGTTATTGTTAAAGTTTTTAAAATCGCTGTTGTTATCTTATTTTCAGGGTGATCAGGGTGACTACAGCCAACAGAATCTGAACAATCCAGAACCGCACTGCAATAGTCACTTCGTGCATCCCGCCTTTCTGATAATGGTGGTGAAGTGGAGCCATCCTGTAAATGCGCCGGCCTTCACCGTATTTCTTTTTAGTGTATTTGAAATACCATACCTGTATTATTACGGACAGATTTTCTACCAGAAATATGCCACAAAGCACGGGAATCAGTAATTCTTTCCTGATTACAATAGCTAATGCGGCAATTATTCCGCCCAGCATCAAACTCCCGGTATCGCCCATAAATACCCTTGCCGGATACACATTATGCCATAAAAATCCAACACAACCGCCTAAAAGGCAAGCCGAGAACACCACCAATTCACCCGATTGTGGAATATAAAGTATATTCAGATAATCTGCTCCTTTAATATTACCGCTTACATAAGCAAGAATACCCAATACTGCAACCACGATAGCCGATACCCCTGTGGCCAATCCGTCCAATCCGTCGGTAAGATTTGCGCCATTGGATACAGCCGTAATTACCAGCACCGCCATTACAACAAAAACCAACCACACTAAATCCTTCGCTTTATCTCCCAAAAACCAAAGAATTTTGGAGTAGTCCAGTTCATTCTTTTTAATGAACGGAACATTAGTAATCGGTGCTTTTACATTTACTGCTTCTACATATTTCCCACCATTTTCCGGGTTATACACGGTGCTCATTATTTCATACCCATTTGCCTGCGCAGTTGCGGGATCCAACCGCACTACTATTTCGTCATTGACCAGCATAGTAATGCCTACGATCAATCCGAGTCCTACCTGCCCTGCCACTTTAAAAATGCCTTTCAGGCCTTGTTTATCTTTTTTAAACACCTTGATATAATCATCTGCAAAGCCAATAATAGAAAGCCAGATGACAGAAA
>JBILHQ010000259.1:0-7835 GCA_044350415.1 Saprospiraceae bacterium
AGAAACCGAAGATTGTCTTCTGTGCGGATGGCCTGGGTCTCGGTGAGGGTCGCTGACCAATTTCTGTCGAACAGCCAGGGTTGATTGATGTTGTTTTTTTTGTAGCGCTCTATCCGTCGGTGGAGCACGCCACTGGCATCGCTGAAGGTATCGCCTACGGTCTCTTTTATAAAAGTAGTGAAGGAGTCACGCAATTGGCCGCCTCCCGCAGCAAAGTCATAAACAATGCTGTCTACCTGGTATATAACAGATTGTTGGGGGACTAATGGGAAATATTGTTGCTGTTCTTGAATATTCAGGTTGTACTCTTCCGTCTCCCGTTTGCAAGAAACGAGGAGTACCGCAAGCGCAAGGGAAAATGTTAAAGATTTCATAGTCAATAATTTGTAATATTGATTTTGTTAATTTCCAAACATTCTTGCAGCGTTGGCCGTGGTCACTTTTGCAATCTGGGCAAGGGGTAATACTTTAATTTCAGATAACATTTCAGCCACCAGTTTTATGTAAGCGCTTTCATTTCTTTTGCCCCGGTAAGGTACAGGAGGCAAGTAGGGCGCATCTGTTTCCAGGACAATATGTTCTAATGGAACCTGCTTCAGCACTTCAGGCAATTCCGATTTAGCATAAGTGACAGACCCGCCAATGCCCAACATAAAGCCCAGTTCAATCATTCGCCGGGCTTGTTCTGCTGTGCCTGAAAAGCAATGAAATATCCCGCGTAAACGCCCGTCTTGTCCTGCCTTTACCAATGCAAGGCACTCTTCATTGCTTTCTCTGGCGTGAATAATTACCGGCAAATTCAGGTCTTTCGCCCATTCTATTTGCCGTGCAAAAGCAATTTGTTGTTCTTTCAAAAACGTTTTGTCCCAATATAAATCAATGCCTGTTTCGCCAACACCTGCCCATTTTCTGTCGCCCAGGCGCTGTTCGACAATCGCCAGTTCGCGATCATAATCGGCATTAATAGAACAGGGGTGTACCCCCATCATGGCAAAACAATTGTCCGGGAACGTAGCTTCCAGGTCCAGCATGGCATCGATTGTTGTTGCATCGATATTGGGCAGGTACATTTTGGTGACACCGGCGGCAATGGCCCGGTGAATCATCTCATCGCGATCTGTTTCAAATTTTTTCGAATAAAGATGCGCGTGGGTATCAGTTAGTGTATGGCTCATTTCGCCACAAAGTACGGGAGAAGTGATGAGTTATGAGTGATGAGTGATGAGTTTTTTAGCGTCGACCTTAGCGTGGACCCTTAGTGTGTGTCTTAGCTTATGCCTTAGCGTGTATTACTATTTTCTGCCGGAGGTAGAGGAGAGTGTGAGAGTGTTCAAAAATCAGCGCAAATCAGCGGGAAAAAAATTACCGCACACTCAAAAAGCCACGCTACAGTCTACTCGCCAATCAACTTTAAGGTCAACTCTTCAGTCAACTCTAAAAAACTCATCACTCATAACTCATAACTCCTCACTAATCCCGTTCTTTGTGCCAATTATGCGAACTAAGAAATTTCAAAAGGATAAAGTAAATGTGATCACTTTGGGTTGTTCCAAGAACCTGGTCGATAGTGAGAACCTGATCACCCAGTTGCGGGGCAACGATTTTGAGGTGAGCCACGAAAGTGAAAAGAGTGATGCTAATGTAGTGATTATCAATACGTGTGGGTTTATTGATTTGGCCAAAAAAGAAAGTATTGATACGATTGTTGAACACGCAGAACTGAAAAAAGCGGGTGTAATTGAAAAGTTGTACGTCACGGGCTGCCTGTCCCAACGCTATAAAGACGACCTGGAAATCGAAATTCCGGAGGTAGATGCCTATTTCGGCACCATGGAAATGCCAGCACTTTTGGCGCGGTTGGACGCCGATTACAAGGTGGAATTGCTCGGCGAACGCCAAATAACGACCCTGCCGCATTATGCCTACCTGAAAATATCGGAAGGGTGCAACCGCACCTGTTCTTTCTGTGCTATTCCGCTGATGCGCGGACAGCATATCAGTCGGCCGGTGGAGGAAATCGTTTTTGAAGCCTCTAGTCTGGCGCGAAGAGGGGTAAAAGAAATCATGTTGATTGCCCAGGAATTAACTTATTACGGATTAGATATCTATAAAAAGCGCGACCTTCCGCGGCTGTTACATGCATTGGCCGATGTGGAAGGGATTGAGTGGATTCGCCTCCATTACGCATACCCTTCCAAGTTTCCCCTGGAAATACTCGATGCTGTCAGGGAACGATCTAAAATATGCAATTACCTGGACATGCCCCTGCAACACGCATCCGACAGGGTGCTGGAATTGATGCGCAGGCAAATAACCCGAAAGGAAACAGAAGAACTCATCGCGCAGGTGCGCGAGCGGGTGCCGGGAATTGCTATCCGGACTACCTTTTTGGTGGGTCATCCCGGAGAAACAGATGCGGATTTTGAAGAATTACTTGATTTCGTCAGGGAACAACGATTTGAAAGGGTAGGGGTGTTTCAATATTCTCACGAAGAAAGTACCCGTGCATATGATATCGCAGATGATGTGCCGGAAGATGTAAAAGCAGACCGTGCGGCGCGCCTCATGGAAGTACAGGAGGAGATTTCGCTGCAAAAGAACGAGGCTAAAGTAGGTAAAGTATTTAAGGTGTTGTTCGACCGAAAAGAAGGCAAATATTTCATTGGCCGTACCGAATCAGACTCTCCGGAAGTGGATAACGAAGTTTTGGTAAAAGCCAATAAGAATACCTATATTCGTTTAGGCGATTTTGCCAACATATTGATTACCAGTGCAGAGGAACATGATCTTTACGGTGAAGTGTGGGAAGGCTTGGTAGCGCCGGACTTAAGTCCACCGCAATAACCAACAAAAGATATGTTTGAACACAAAAAAAAGCCATTAGCCACGCCCAGGGAGTTTGTGAAACGGACCCTGAAGTTTTTTGGGTTCTCGCTTTCTATTATTACGTTTTCACTTTTTCTGGGGATGTTCGGTTACCACAGACTTGCAGGGATCAGTTGGACAGATGCTTTCTATAACGCATCGATGATCTTAACCGGTATGGGACCCGCCTTGGATATCGATCAATTACCTGTTGATTGTCAGACAGGCGTGAAACTATTTGCAGGTTTTTATGCGCTGTACAGTGGCGTTGTTTTTTTGGCAGCGACAGGGTTGTTGCTATCGCCTGTTATTCACCGGTTTTTTCATAAATTGCATTTGGATGTAGATTAACGTTAGATCGGAAATAATTACTACGCAGTTCCCCCTTCGAGCGTTTTTTTACACGGAGAACCACAGAGAAAAGGGCACGATAAGGAGCCGTTGACCGGCGTCACCATTCCATCACTGATAGGGAAAGTCGCATTATTAAAATGGTGATGGATGAAAACGGCGGGATTTCAGTTGATATCTACGCTAAAAGAGTATAAGTAGCACAGTTGTTTTCTTTGAATAAAAAAGGATCAGACCGTTTCATTCTTTGAAACCATCTGATCCTTTTTTCAGGCATCGTATTGAAACGAGCACTTTATTTCGCAGAAACTGCATGGCTTGCGCCCGCCGTTTCGCCAATTTTACACGAGCCATTGTACCGCGCGCCTTCTTCCACAATCATGGTGCGGGCATTGATATTCCCTTCAATTACAGCGGTATCCATGAGGTGCAGCGCTTCTTTCACGTGCACATCACCTTTGATACGGCCTTTAATGGCGGCATCGCGGGCGTGAATATTACCAGTAACAGAACTGCCTTCGCCCATCACCAGGCGCTTATCTACCCGAACTTCTCCATTGACGGCCCCGTCGAGGCGTACATTTTCAGAACAGATAAATTTTCCTTCAATAACGGTGCCTTTGGCAATTACAGTCGTTTGCGCATTGTCTTTATCGTTGCTGTTGGGCAAAGCCATGGACGAAGAGGCGGTATTTTTGTCTTTAGAACTTGAAAACATGACAATCAGGAGGTAAAAAATTTGAGTAATAATGAACATCGTCGCTCTATTTAGAAAAGCGCTTAATTCCCATTAATAAATAATCGTGCCAAGTTTCCAATTTTTTTTCTAATTCTTATAACATTACTATATTTTTTATAATTATTTCCTCAACGATTGCCAGCATTTAACCATAAATAATGGTCTGCCTGCTGCCGCTCCCCATCCCTCGAACTTACATTCCTTTAATCCAGGCTTTAATAATATCCAGGCCCTCCTTATGTGCCAATTGCCTGCCCAGTTCCGGCATCCGTATACCTGGATCATTGCTTTCCATCCGGTATACCAGAATACTTTGATCGGGTTTTCCCGGGACTATTCCGAATTTTCTTTTTCCGCTTCCCCGGCCAGCTGCTACCGGCGGTTTGCCCACGCCCAATCGCTCCGGATCGCTCTCGTCGGCACCCAGAAACATACCACTGGTGGATGCGGGTCCATGTGCATTGTGGCAGTGGGAACAATTGCCATCTAAGTAGGCACGTGCGGCTAAAGCAACTTTGTCTTGTTCCTGAAGGTTAGTTTTTAAATATTCGGCCAATGCAGGTGCCGTTCCCGGATTAAACCCTTCGGGTAAATCCAGGATACCTTTTTCATACATGGCCAGGAGTTGATTTTTCCCGGCAATCGTCTTGTTCAATTGACGGGTAGTCACACCAATCGGCGTGAATTGCCCGTCATAACTATGACAGCCTTTGCATTGGTTGACATTAGGGACGGTGTAATTCAATGTATGCCTGGAACCTGATGCATCAGCCCAGGAAACAGGTAAAGTGGCACCTGCTACCTCTGCATCAGCGTCGGACTGCTCCTCATTCCAGATATACGTTAAAGCCTTCCAATTATTTTTTTCTCTGATTAATAATCTGGTTTCTAATATTTTACGACCTTTTTGAGGGGATGATACCTCTAAGGCGTAAAAAAAGTTTTTGATAATTGTGGCTCCTTCCGGAAAGTCAAATGCCAGCGTGGATTGGTACCCTAATTTACTTCCCTCAGGCAGGTATACAAACCGCGATTTTTCTGCATAATCGGTGAAAAGTGGTGCATTCACTTCATAAAAAAAAACGTGGTTTGCCGGTTGAAGATCAGCCAGCCTCCCATTGAAAAAGCCGTATTCAGAGAGGTGCAATTTTGGTGAACGCAGCGTCTTCTTAGCGCTCAACCCGGCCATTGCAGCGACCAAAACAATACAAAAAAACGTTGATTTAGGTACTGAGTTCAAATTCATGGAGCGAAATTAAGCAGGTACCGCCGAATTATTAAATCTTTGCCTTCGAAAATCTAATCAAATGTTTTTAGAACCACATTTTAAGGGGCAGCGCTCGGGCTGGATAGAGGTAGTTTGCGGCTGTATGTTCTCCGGTAAAACGGAAGAATTGATTCGGCGATTAAAACGCGCCAAAATTGCCGACATGCGGGTGGAGGTATTTAAGCCTAAAATTGATACCCGTTACGATGAATCTGCTATCGTCTCTCACGATACTACAACCGTACTGGCCACACCGGTAGGTGACTCCGCGCGGCTGCTGGAAGTCGCAGCTGATGTGCGGGTGGTTGGTATAGATGAGGCGCAATTTTTTGATCACCAATTGCCGGCAGTTTGCGAGGAATTGGCCTTGCGTGGCATCCGGGTAATTGTAGCCGGACTGGATATGGACTATAAAGGTGTACCTTTTGGCCCAATGCCTTCTTTATTAGCCATCGCTGAGTACGTGACCAAGGTACACGCCATTTGTGTTCATTGCGGCAATCTGGCTACACATTCTTATCGCCTTGCCGATGGAGAAGCCGTGGTTTTGCTTGGCGAAAAGGAACAGTACGAACCCCGGTGCCGCACCTGCTATCACCAGGGTAATATTTTAAGACTCCGTTAAATTATGCTGGAAAGTTTAAAAGTATTGATCCGGGCGATCTTCAATGATGAAAAAACTGCCCGGGAGATATTAAATGAGGCAGGAGCACAAATTACCTCCCGTTCGCCTTATGTGGTAAAAGTGCTGTATTACCAGTCAGCAGCATTTTTGGCCAACCAGATGTATGAATACGATAAAGCCATGGAGTTCCTGAATCTGGCCCGTCTGGTTTATGAACGGTTGTCGGACTCGCCATCGTTAGCCAATGTTTGGCTGGATTGTTCTGCAGTTCTGACCAACCAGCGCAAATGGAAAGAAGCGCAGGCTGCCATTGATAAAGCAAGGCGGCTCCTTAAAAATGCCCACCATACTCAATACCACGCCCATCTGATCGCCAGGGAAGGCGTGTTACATCTTCATCTCAGCAACTGGGGACTAGCGTTAGAATACCTGCTGGAGGCTGATAAATGTCTCGTGGACCTGAAAGGGGAGGCAGATCTGAAAGATCACCATATCCACACGCTGGTATTAAGTAGTTTGGGGGGCCTTTACGCGCATCGTAACGACCGTATCAAAAGCGTGGATGCTTACCGGAGGGTATTGCCAATTGTTGAAGAACACCATCTCTGGCCGCGGCTCTCCTGGCATTATCTCAATGCTGCAAGGGCTTCCCTGGCGCTCGATAATCCACGGGATGCGCAGGAATACCTGTTGAAATCATTAGAAACCGCCAGCCCATCGGATACCGAAGTAAGGGCGAGTGTTTATACGAATCTCGGTGCCATTGCGCTGCTCAATGATGATATGGAGCGCGCATCGATTTATTTTCACGAAGGAGCGGCGCTATTTGCCAATCCGGAAAAGCCGTCCGATTTTGAAAATCTGGCCAAAGCAGAATGGTGGCATGCAGAACTTTGTAAAAGTTTGAATGACACCGCCGGAAGAGAAGAATACTTACTGAATTCGTTTGAATCGGGCTCCAAAGGTGCCGACCTTTTTCAGCAAAGAAGGACCAGCCTGGCATTATCCGGCCTTTATGGCGATGCAGATTTAATCCTTCCTGCTTTGGAATGGCAAAAACGTGCCACGGAATTAACAGAACAGTATTATAAGCACCTGCTCCAAACGGAGCGCCAGGAACTGGATGCGCGGTATGAACTGGAGCGGATCCGCCAGGAAGCACAAATGGCGCGATTAAGAGTGGTAGGTCTGCAGTCTAGGGCTCTTCGCGCACAAATGAATCCGCATTTCCTTTTTAATGCACTCAATGCCATTCAGGGATTTATTACATCAGGGAGGGGGATAGAAGCAGCTACTTACCTGGCACGTTTTGCCAAATTTATGCGGCAAACACTGGAATATTCCGATCTGGAAGAAGTGCCTTTAGATGAGGAAATCAGTTTTATTGAAAAGTACCTGGAGATCAATAAAAAACTTCGTTTTCGCGACAAACTGGAATATGTGGTTCATCCTCCAGTACTCGAAGATGCAGGTGAACTCATGATCCCTGCCATGATTATTCAGCCTTTTGTGGAAAACTGTATCGAACATGGTCTGCGACCTAAACAATCCGGGTTTCTATCAATTGAATTCAAACTGACAGAAGATGAAAAGTCATTAATCTGTATTATTGAAGATGATGGTGTCGGAATTAACAAAGGGAAAGAAAAACAATTGTCCCATAATTCTGAACACCAAACCCACCGTTCCCGTGGTATGGAAATTACCCGGGAAAGACTTGGGTTGCTACACAATAACCCACACGGCCAATTTGTGATCATGACTGACCGGTCAGAAATTCCGCCCTATGATAAGACGGGTACCAGGGTGGAAGTTATTTTACCGCTATTGAATGAAGGGTAGTTTGTGGTAACTGATCAACTGGTAACTAACCAACTAACTAGTGTCCGTCGTTACAGTCCTACCGGGCCATAAAGATAAGGTAATCAATGAATTATTCGATATATTTCCAAATTAATTGTAAACTTGCCGGATGAAAATGTCGTTGT
>JBILHQ010000056.1:0-27253 GCA_044350415.1 Saprospiraceae bacterium
GTATAAGAAGGATGCACTTCTTTCAAAACCGCCCCATCGCCGGGAATCGACTTCAAATTGGCACCAATTTGCGGGAGTTCCTCCCCTGCGCCTCTTTTGTGCGACCAATTCCCTGCGGGAATAATTTCCATGTCGGGCTTGCCGGCACGCGCCCATTTCAGGGTAATGCCACGACCGCCGCCGCCCTGAAAATATTCGATCTGTACAGGGTGAAAACCTTTACGCAAGGCAATTTCTGTTTCTTTGGGGTCCATGCCATGCGGGCCGTCATTATCAATGAGCATTTTGCCATCAATGTAAATCCGCGAACCATCATCAGAACTGAGTTGCAGTACGAGATTATCGTCTTTTTCCAAATAGAGATAACCTGTTGCTAAGGCGGCAAAATTGTCTTTATACGGGTCGAAATCCGCATTTCCGGCATTAATTTCAGCAATAGTGGCCGTCAAAGAAGGTTTGGCACCAAAATTAATTTCGTTGAGTGCCGACGGACTTTTGGGCAATTGATACACATTTACCAACAGCCCCGACGAGAGATCGCCATCGGCCACCGTGGCATCATTTTGCAGCCATTTTCCAGCAGGAATATCAGACAAAGAGGCCGTTTTAGTCACCGAACCTTCCCCATCATCTTCCCCATCATCTAAGCCCAGCACATAAGAAACCATTGCTTTGGCATCATCGGGAGAAAGATTCGGATGCGCACTCATAGCGGCAATACCCCACACCCCTGAACCGCCAGCAATTACTTTTTGGGTGAGTTTTTCTACATTTTCAGGGATATTTTTATACCGTTTGGCAATATCAACATACGCTGGGCCAACCGTTTTGACTTGCGGATTGTGGCAGGTGCGGCAGTCCATTTTGGCCATTATTTTTTCACCGGGATGTACCACCACATTTTCACCTGCTGTTCCGTCATCCTCCGGGCGGTTCAGGTTCTCCACCTGCGGCGTATTGACAAACATGGTTATCAGGTGAGATTCGCCTTGGGGAGCCAATGTAAAGTCCCCGTCGACCGTCATTACCGTGATATCACCTGCAACTTGCGAGGCACTTTTGTTCACCACAAAATTGCCGCCTTTCCCCTGAATATTCGATGGGGCGGCCACAGAAGCGACATTAGTACGCAGCACCACTTTTACATCATCGGGGCAGTTTTCCACCCGAAAAGTGCGCTCAAAACCTGGCTGCCGATCCCGGTCAACATATTCGGGACGTTCGTTGATCCGGATACGCCGGCCGTCGGTCAGCACCAAATCATACATGATTTCGGCGTGCCCGTCGGCCGTATACCTATGGCCTTTATAATCCGTATGGGGTGCTTGTTCGGCACCACCCACCAATACTTTCCAGGGCTGCCGGTACTTATTTTCGAACCACGCATTGCCCACCGACATGGGTTGAGGGCCGTGTCGCATATTGTACACCGCCCCGGAGAAATCAACATTGCCGGCCCATGCTTTATACAAGGAACAGGAATCAGTGGAATAAGATACCCACAGCTGGTCGTTGAGGGCAAAAGTGATCATACGGGGTTGCTTATCGAGCACCGAACGGAAGACCCAGGGGTCGTTGGGCCGGTCGGAGGCGGCAATGGCCGAATGATTTTTTCTGCCCGCATAAAACCAGAGTCCGAGCAGGCCAAGTATTAAAATGATGAAGAGGATTCGTGTACGCATGAGATGATAATGTTAAAACTTAACCCATTTTTGGTTGCTCTTGCCGCTGGCAATTACCTTTTCAATAAACTGCATTCCCCGAACGCCATCTTGTACCGTCGGGAAATCGGTATACATTGGATCGGGGTCGCGCCCTTCGAGCCGCGCCCGTACACAATAGGCAAAATTGCGATAAATATTAGCGAATGCCTCTAAGTAACCTTCCGGATGCCCGGCAGGAATGCGGGTATGGGCCTGTGCTTCGGGGTACAGACTATTTCCGCCCGTACGATAGAGCTGCACCGGTTTGTCGAGCCATTTGACCACCAGAGTATTAGGCTCCATCTGGCGCCACTCCAGACCGCCTTTTTCACCGTAAATCCGGATATTCAGGTTATTCTCCTCCCCTGCCGCAATTTGACTGGCATGCAAAATACCTTTTGCGCCCTCTTCAAAATGCAGCAACACATTACCATCATCGTCGAGCTGACGCCCAGGCACAAAAATGCTGATATCGGCACAGAGTTCGGTGATTTTCAATCCGGTAATGTATTCAGCTAGGTTTTCGGCGTGGGTACCAATATCTCCCATTGCGCCGGCGATGCCAGAGCGGGCAGGGTCGGTGCGCCAGGCGGCCTGTTTGTTGTTGGTGCCTTCGACGAACGAACTGAGCCAGCCTTGCGGGTATTCCACTACCACTTTTCGAACTTTCCCAATTTCACCGTGGCGGATCATTTGACGGGCCTGTTTGACCATCGGGTAGCCCGTATAGTTGTGGGTCAGTGCAAAAAGATTGCCCGTTTTGGCCACCACTTTTTCGAGGGTGAGCGCTTCCTTCAGACTGAAAGCGAGCGGTTTATCACAAATCACGTGAAACCCATTTTCGAGCGCCATTTTTGCTGGTGCAAAATGCACATGATTGGGCGTTACAATGCTCACAAAGTGCATTCTTTTGGCGGGACTAAGTCGTTTTTCGCGGCGAATCATCTCATCAAAACTGCCATAAGCCCGATCGGGCACAATACCAAAATCAGCAGCGGAAGCGCGTGAACGATCAGGATCGCTGCTAAACGCACCACAAACCAATTCAATTTCGCTGTCTAATGCGGCAGCCATGCGGTGGACGGCACCGATGAAAGCTCCCTGGCCTCCACCGACCATTCCCATGCGTAATTTCTGCTTCATACAGAGTCGTTTAGTTGTGTTGAAAAAAAGTTGGACAAATCACCTGAATTTATTTGGAAAAAACGGAGTTTTGACCCTACTTTATTCCTTATGAGTGAAAAAAAATACATTTCGGGTATTCACAATTACTGCGATCGGTGGTGCGATCGGTGCGCCTTCACTACCCGATGCCGTGTTTTCGCCTCCGATCCTTCTAATATCGAGGATTTACCCGACAATCCGGATAGTCCGGAATTCTGGGACCAACTCCGCAACCATTTTCAGGATGCCCTGGAAATGTTGCACGATATCGCGGGTGAGCTGAAGGCGTCAGATATGGAAAATGAGCCCCCAGAAACATTCACAACCAGGGAAAAGCCCGAACGCGGGATCCACGATGCCTACTCAGATGCCGTGGAGGATTTTTTTCAGGCCAACGAGGCATATTTCCTCGATCAGGAAACTGGTTATGAGGAGAAAGTACAAATGGGTATTCCGGTAGATGTAGAACGGCTTGGTTTTTTACAGGAAGCACTGCAAATCATCCGATGGTTTCAGTATTTTATTTACCCCAAAATCGACCGTGCCATCAGCGATATAGATATGGAACCCGACAGCCCCGATGACCTGCAAAGCGATGGAAATGGTAGTTCCAAAGTAGCGATGATCGCTATCCAGCGCAGCGCCGACGCCTGGACTTTTGTGCAGCAAATTTTCCCTGAAAAAAAAGAAGAAATCAATCACTTGCTACAGGAACTCCAGATGTCCAAAGAAAAAGTGGAAAAAGCCTTTCCGCACTGGACAAAATTCCATCGCCCCGGTTTTGATGACGAACCCGATACGGTGGTACGGCTGGACTACAACCCGAATTAGTTAGAGAGTTGCTGGGTTAGTGGTTTCGGGGTTGCTGGTTGCTGCATATTTTCTGTCCTGACCTATTCCAGCAACCCCGAAACCTTTTAAGTCCTGAGTTTATCCAATAATTCCCCGAGTTGAATCAGTTCGGCTTCTGTCATTTTCCCGCCTGGCAATTGCCCCTGACTGGCAAAGATATCCTGTCCGATCTGATCGAGCATGGTTAATCCTTTGTCTGAAATGCTGACCACCACCATACGGCGATCTTCCGAACTGGGCATGCGTTCCACCAGTCCGCTTTCCCGCAATTTTTCCACTAGCCGACTCACATTACTACTACGGTCCAGCATCCGGCTCTTGATGTCGAGCACCGACAGTCCGTGCGGGTGACTACCCTTCAGAATTCTCATTATATTGTACTGCGGATTGGTAAGGCCGTACTGGCGCATATTCCGGTTCATTAGGCAATCTAACCAACTGGCGGTGAAAATAATATTCAACACGGCCCGGCTAGTGGGCGGAATGGGCTTGGAGTTTTTTATTTCTTCTTCTAATGTCATCGTTCGCTGTTGCGTTAATTCGTGACGCAAAGTTAAGTGTTTTAACACTAATTATTGTTGAGTTGTTGCGGAGGGAGGCCATCCAGTCAAAAATCGATCGTTTTTCGGGGATCTGATATGGTTTCGTATCTTTCTGCCTACTTTTTTGAGAAGGCCCAACCATTAAAGTAACGTGAGCTCGGAGATATTTACTATTCAGTCCTCCTTCGAGCGCTTTTTTTCTCTGTGGTTCTCCGTGTAAATACGCCATCCCGAGGAAAACAGCATGCAGACTATCAAAGTAAATATCTCCGAACTCACGTTAAATCGAATTAATCACAAATCCTCCTACTTTTGCCCAATGGAAAAAATAACAGAAAGCGCCTCGCCTTACCGTCACCTCGAAGACATGACGGTCACCGAACTGCTCACCCATATCAATACGGAAGACCAAAAAGTGCCATTGGCGATCCAGTCGGCCATTCCACAAATCGAGGCATTGGTCAACGCCATTGTACCGCGCATGCAGGACGGCGGGCGATTGTTCTATATCGGTGCCGGCACCAGCGGCCGGTTGGGTGTAGTGGATGCTTCTGAAATTCCGCCGACCTACGGCGCACCACCTGATTGGGTTATCGGGATTATTGCCGGAGGCGACCATGCCATCCGCAATCCGGTGGAAGGTGCCGAAGATAGCACCACCCAGGCATGGGAGGATCTTTCGGCGTATCAAATTGATAACAAGGACGTTGTAATTGGTATTGCCGCTTCAGGCACCACGCCTTATGTGATTTACGGCCTGCGCGCATGCCGCGAAAAAGGTATTGCCACAGGTTGTATCACCTGCAACCCCGGCGCTCCCGTGCTTCAGGAAGCCGATTTCCCGGTGGTGGTGGTGGTCGGTCCCGAATTTGTGACCGGCAGCACGCGGATGAAAGCGGGCACTGCCCAAAAATTAGTGTTGAACATGATCTCCACTGCCACGATGATCCGCCTCGGGCGGGTACGCGACAACCGGATGGTGGATATGAAGTTGTCCAATACCAAACTCATCGACCGCGGTGTAAAAATGGTGATGACGGCTACCGGTATCGAAGACTATGAAGCGGCCAAAGGTTTATTGATTGAATATGGAAGCGTGCGGATGGCGGTGGATGCTTATATGGGGTAATGGTGGATGAGTAGATGCCGGTAAATGCTAACAAAGGATTTCCTTAAAGATAAAATGCAGAATATCAAACAATTAGTGCATGAAAAATCAATAAATATTCATAAAAAAACTAACACCTGATGGCATAATGTCCTATCTTTGTCAATGGAAGCGGTTTTCGTTTAATGTATAATATTATCTTCTTAGTCCAAAAGCGGACTTTTCCTTCCTCTTCCCTTTTTTAGAGATCACTAATTTGATGATATCGCCTTTCGGATGGGGTGCGCCGGGTGCTGCTGTAAATCAGAGAAACAATGACAATGGGCCAGATGGTAATTTCTTTGATCAGGATTGCACAGGCTCAATCTCGTGGGGAGATGCGGGGCCGGGAGATCCTGATCATCGGTTTAACTGGATTGACTTCGGTTCTGAAACCCTGACCCAGTTGGGTTGGAATTTCGTTAATTTATCTACAGAATATGAATTATTAGGTAGAAGTAGTCAAACAGAAGAGCAACAAAGGGTACTGGAGGAAATTTTTCTGGGTATTCAGGCCATAAGGCGCTTAGATATGCAGGCGCAATGTATGATAAAGGAAATGTATGATAACAGATCACCCGGAGAAGATTTGGTCTGTGAAGAGCCGTATAGTGTAACCGGGCCGGAGGATATTAATCCCTTTAACTCACAGCCCTGTCACAGGCACTGGGATGCTCATGTACAGGACGATTGCGGTTTTACGCCTGACTTTTCCGGATACAACGGTTTTTTTCTCAGAGGAGACGCAGGACAAAATCTGGAAAACATCCTCAACGACTCAACGGATGAGTCCTATAACGTGGATGCTGTTGGCGGAGCTTTCGGGGGAAGTATATAATGAAAATAACGAATGGGATGACGTAGACCCGTTTTGCTGGATGGTGTATACCCAGCATTTTATCAGCCAAGATCAATTGATTAACCTGTTCTACGGTTTTGCTTTTATTAAAAAATATATTCCGGCAGAAGCTACTGTGACTACGTGTAATGGAGACATATACAAACCGCTTGAAATGATGCACAGGATGAGTGAAGCCATTGTTACAAAAATAAATGATCATGGTGACCATATCACACTTCCAGGGAGCAAAGACTGCTGTAATAAAGAGGTTAAATTATCTGAATGTGAAGGAGGGAACCTAAGGCTTACCCTATATGGATTGTTAAAAGCCGCTGAATATATCCAGGGAAAAGATACCCGAACCACACTTGCACAACAAATAAGGTTTGAAGGTATGGCCAATTTCAAGTCAGGCAGATCTTTTTTCTTTAAAGAATCCTGCATGTTCAAAGACCTAAGTACGGTATCTAATTTTAATCAAGCAAAAATGGCAGCTATCGCTGAGGACAAACACAAAGAGATTTTAATGCTCGGAAACGACTTATTATTTCCGGACGGAGAATCGGTTGCAGATATGGTTGGCGGAGAAGAATTTTTCAAACAACTGTTATGTGATACGCCTTGCAGTGGCCCATGCCACGCCGACAGGGATTATTCAGCAGAATGGCCAGGAACATCTGGTCGTTGGCCGGAAGGCTTCCATTGCGCCAATACTCCAGGTTGGGAAGGGAACAGATGGGATGGAGAAGGTGCTGGGGTGGAAAATGGAGAAACAGGTCCCGTCAGACGATCTAATGGCCTGGACTACATGGCATTATTTAATATGTACATGTTGAAATATGGCAGCGGCGACTTTTACAATCCTCACTCAATTCAGAAATCAAATAACCTGGTTGCTTTTAATTATATTTCTGGCCCTGATGTATTATGCACAGAAGTAACCGGGCACTATGAAATTAAAGATTACAACTCTGATCTGATATTGGAGAATATCAAATGGAGCAGTACTCCCAATTTGACCCTATCCAGTCCTGCACAGCCACAAACTGAGGTATCATTCAACACTAATCGGAGGTGTCAGGTACAGTAAAAGTTCAATATACGGAGATTAAGGCCCTCTTACAACATTACGACGGAGCACCCGTACAGCCCGCTACATTCCCTCGTCGTGCCTTGCCACAGTCAAAAATAGCCAGTACAAATGGTCAGTTACTTTGTTCCGGAGGCACTGGGCCTTATCGTTGCTTTACTGCTTGCCGATATTCCTGGCATAATATGTGGTTGGATAGCCTTTTCAAATGCCCGAAAAGTGCTGCGAAAAAAGACAAAAGATAACTTTACTGATCAGATGCGGACAAGGGCCCGGTGGGGTCTACTTTCAGCAATAACAGGGATACTGATACACACGCTCGTCATTGGATCTATAATTTTGGCGATTTCTATTTTGGGAATTTAGCGCATGTCTGGAATTTTTTGAACTGACCAGCAATTGGTTTTTAGTATCGGCACACTTGCTGCAAAACATGCAGGCATGAGAAAACCGTTATTAGCTCCCTATTCCAGCACCCCTTTCCGTTTCTCCTTATAATAATTCACTCCGGCCCCGAACACCCAGCCTTCCTTACCTTCTTTCGTGCGCACTTTCACCCAGTGATCGGTCACTTTTTCTTTACCAAGGCTTATTTCCTGGGTAAATTCAGAGCGTTTATTCAGAAAATATACCTGCTCATATAAGTCTAATTTGACAATAGCGGCACCTTTCAGTCCGGGTTCCTTGCGCATTTTCAAGCCGTCTATCGTGACGAACAATGTGGTGTACTTGGGTGCCTGTGCGGTAGTTGGCTGGGCAATGCCCTGCTGAGCGGGAGCAGCCTGCTGCTGCACCGGGGTATTTACCGGGTGGGTGTTAATGGTGGTGGGGGCTGGTGCCTGTTGTACAGGTGCCTGTGTGACGGGCGCAGTGGTAACAGGTGCTGTCGTTGGCAGCACTGATGTAAGTGGCTTAGGTGGCACCACTACTGTATCGCGCCGCGCCGGCCGCTCCTCCTGATCGTCGCCACGAGCAGAACGCTGGAGATAATCAGAGCGTTTATTGCCGCACCTGGAAACCATCCAGAAAGCAATAAAAATAAAAAATACACCAATGATAATCGTGTCTAATTTAGGCAAACGCATGATATAATATCCTTTTTTTGAAATAAACTGGGTGGTAACGACAACGCTGTTCTGCTTTTCTTCGTCTTATTGAAGATGGAAAAGAGTGCAATATTACTTTATCCTGTGTATTCATCATTACTTACAGTTACCTTTGCACTACAAAAATACTTGTTCTATCGACCAGCGATGCCAATAGATGCTTCCTTATACCAGATCGCCCTGACCCGTATTCCCCAGGTAGGTGTGATAACAGCCAAAAACCTGATCGCCTGGTGCGGCGGTGCGGAAGCTGTCTTCCGTGCCAAAAAAGCTACTTTACTGAAGGTGCCTGGTGTGGGCCCAGGTATTGTGGCCGAAATACACGCTCCGGAAGCATTGAAGGCCGCCGAACAGGAACTGGTATTTATGGAAAAAAATGGCGTAACAGGTTTATTTTACACCGATGCCGCTTTCCCCGAACGCCTCCGCTCCCGAATTGATTGCCCGGTCATGGTTTTTTTCAAAGGCTCTGATCCAGCCCTGCTCGAAGCGGAAAGAATGGTCGCTATAGTCGGCACCCGCCAGATTTCCGACCACGGCAAAGCGATCTGCGAAGAAATTGTAGAGGGCTTACTTCCGTACAATGTGGTGATGGTGAGTGGCCTGGCTTACGGAATTGACATTACAGCCCACCGAAAAGCCACCAGTATCGGTATGCCGAATATTGGAGTGCTGGGACATGGACTGGGTAGTATTTATCCGGCTTCGCATAAAAGCACAGCACTCCGAATGATGGAAAATGGCGGATTACTCTCCGAATACCTCCACAATGCAGGTCCCGACCGCGAGCATTTCCCCATGCGCAACCGGATTATTTCGGGCCTTTGCGAGGCGCTGATTGTGGTGGAAACAGGCCTGAGTGGTGGTTCCATGATCTCTGTTGAATTTGCTACTAAACACAACCTCGACATATTTGCGGTACCCGGTCGCCCACAAGACCCCCAAAGTGCCGGATGCAACCGCCTGATTAAACAAAACCGGGCAAAACTCATCGAATCAGCCGCAGATGTGGCCGAAACGATGGGCTGGGAAAAAAGCGGTCAGCAAAAAGCCGTTCAAGCCCAACTTTTCCCCGACCTCTCCCCGGAAGAGCAACAAATCGTGGAAATTGTCCGCGCACACCCGCATATCGCCATCGATGACCTCATTCTGGCAGCCAACAAGCCGCCAGGCGAAATAGCCACCCTCATTCTCCATCTTGAATTCAAAGGACTGCTAAAAACGCAACCGGGAAAAAGGTATTTAGTTATGAGTTATGAGTTATGAGTCTTGTAGTGTTAACCGTGGCGTTGACCTTAGCGTTGACCGTGGGTTAACCTTAGTGTTGACCGTGCGTTGACCATGGATTGGACTTAGCGTATTTATAAGGTTAATTATAGTTTTCACAACTGATATTATAAAAAATTATAACTATTTAACACGTAAACCACATGGATATTTTCACGTAATCATAGGTTCTTTTTGATGTACTCTTCGCTATGTATTCCATGTGAAAACGCTTATGTGTCTAATAATAAAATACCATAAACAAACATAATTACAGGCACACTCCACAGTGTACGCAACAAAACTCATAACTCATCACTATAAAGTCGTGTCAAAAAAAATACGCCAGCGCCATACTCTTTATTTTGCATTTGCTGATCTGCTGATGGCGATGCTGGCTTGGGCGTTGTTTTACGTGTGGCGCAAAATAAGTGAAGAAGGCAGTATAGACTTGGCGATGCTGCAAGATCCCAATTTTTACCTGGGCATTCTGATCATTCCAACCGGATGGGTACTGTTGTACGCTATTTTTGATAACTACCTGGATATCTACCGGATGTCACGCCTGCATACCCTCACGCGGACTTTTTTTCTGAGCTTTTTCGGTGTGGTCTTTTTGTTTTTTGCATTGGTGCTCGACGATGTCGTCAAGGATTACCGTACATATTACCGGTCCTTTTTGGTATTGTTCTTCCTGCATTTTGTGCTGACGGCCTTCATGCGGATGGTGCTGCTCACTCGGGCAAGCCGCAGACTGAAAGCAGGCAAAATAACTTTTAATACGTTATTGATTGGCGGCAACCAGAATGCGTTTGATTTGTACCGCGATATCATCGGCCGGCCCAAAGGATTGGGCTATAAATTCATTGGATACCTGGATACCAACGGAGGGCAGGAGCAGCCTATAGAGAAACTATTGCCAAAACTGGGAAAAATTCCCGATCTGACACAAATTATCCGGGAGCACAATATTGAAGAGGCAATCATTGCCGTCGAAACCTCGGAACATAATAAGGTGCGTGAACTCCTGAATGTGCTGTTTGATTTTGATTTCCAAGTGCTGGTAAAAATCATTCCCGATATGTACGATATCCTTTTGGGTACCGTGAAAATGAACCATGTATTCGGCGCTGTCCTGATCGAAATCAAACAGGAAATTATGCCGCAATGGCAACGGGTTATCAAACGGGTGCTCGATCTGGTGGTGAGTTTTCTGGCACTCCTGCTACTTTCCCCTTTGTATCTTTATGTGATTCTCCGGTTAAAAATCTCTTCCCCCGGCCCGATTTTTTACAAACAGGAGCGCATTGGTCAATTTCAAAAACCTTTTCATATTTATAAGTTCCGGTCCATGTACGTCAATGCTGAGCAGAATGGCCCGCAACTTTCGCAAGGCGACGCCGATCGCCGGGTAACACCCTGGGGATCGGTAATGCGGAAATACCGGCTTGATGAACTGCCCAATTTCTGGAATGTCTTGGCAGGAGATATGTCGCTCGTAGGGCCACGCCCCGAACGAAAATTTTACATCGACCAGATCGTCGCCCAAAATCCACATTACAAACACCTCCTCAAAGTACGCCCGGGCATCACATCCTGGGGACAAGTAAAATATGGGTACGCCTCCAATGTGGAAGAAATGCTGGAACGCCTTAAGTTTGACCTGCTTTATATCGAAAATATGTCCCTCGCACTGGATTTCAAAATCATGTTCTATACGGCATTGGTATTGATACAGGGTAAAGGGAAGTAAATCAAAAAACATGTACGAAATCAAAAAATCCCTCTTCGGCAACTTCGAGCTCTATCGCGTCGAAAACACGCAAACTGGCAATGGATTTTCCATTGTTCCCGAAATCGGCGGTACCGTCCTGGACATTTGGTTCGATGGCCGCTCTATCCTCGACGGGTATGAAACGCCGGAAGAATTGGCCGAAGGCAAATGGGGCAAAAGCGCCATTCTTTTCCCGTTCCCCAACCGGATGCGCGACGGTCATTATCAATGGAACGGACAAACCTTTGCCTTCCCGGTCAATAGCGCACCAACCAACAATGCCATCCACGGATTTGTGCGCCACGAGGCTTTTACCTGTGAAGCAACCCAAGCCACTGAGCATGCCGCTTCATTGACCATCGCCTTTGAATACGATGGTCATCTGGCATGGTACCCATTTCCGTTTACCTTGAAAATGATATTCCGGATCAGGGATGACCAAGCCTTCCAAACGGAAGTGAGTGTTACCAACCACCATACTGCATCAATTCCAGTTGGTTTTGGCTGGCACCCCTATTTCCGGATGACCGAAAAAGTTGCGGACACCTTGCTACACATGCCTGTTTGCGAAAAAGTGGAAATTGACGACCGGATGCTGCCGAATGGTACCACTACTATTTTTGACCAATTCCATGAAAAAGAACCTATCGGCGATACTTTTTCAGACAATTGCTTTTTGGCTAATGCCGATTATACCCTTTCCATAGAAACCGATGGCCGCCAATTGTCGCTGAAAGCCCCGGTCCAACAATTTCCTTATTTTCAGGTATTTACACCACCACACCGCACCAGTGTCGCCCTGGAACCCATGTCCTGCAATATCGATGCATTCAATAATAAAAATGGACTGGTAGAATTGGGTACAGGAGAAACGTGGAGCGGGGAGTTTATTATTTTAGTCAATTAGTCAATTAGTCCCAGGTCCGTAGAGTGTCCCTCAAGCAGGAGCGTCTTGTAGTAAAACCGGCATACTTGTGGTCAACGCTACGGGCCTGGGACTTGGGGCTAACATCACCGACTTACCACAACAACGCTGCCCCAAACACCCCTGCGCTGTCGCCTAATTTGGGTTTACAAAAAATGGTATCCAATCGCGGGTTAAACACGTGTTTTTTTGCTTCCGCCACGCCTTCCGTATAAATCCGGTCGATATTACCCACGCCACCGCCGATGACGATCACATCGGGATCAAGGATATTGATCACCACCGCAACTGCTTTCCCGAAGAAATACACGAGGCGTTTCATCGTCGCTTCGGCAGCCGCATCAGTACCTGCATCAGCATTTGCCACGATCTCTTTGAGCGAAAGATGCTGGCCGGTTATACTTTCGTAATAACGCTCCAGACCGGGTCCCGAAAAAACCGTCTCCACACAACCTGTTTGACCGCAGTAACATTTTCCGCCGGAATCATCCAGGTAATTATGGCCCCATTCACCGCCAATACCCTGCCGACCACCGATTACCTTGCCGCGGACTACAACCCCACCGCCGACACCAGTACCCATGATAATACCAAAAACAACTTCCGCGCCGGGAAGCACCTCCGGGACTATACCCATCAATGTTTCTGCTACTGCAAAACAATTGGCATCATTGGAAAGGTGAACGGGTATGCCCAAACGCGCGATCAGATCCCGATCAAATGGCTGACCGTTCAAAGCGGTGGTATTGGCATTTTTCATGACACCGGTAATGGGGTCCAGTGCACCAGGATGGGCAATGCCCACCGATGCTGGCCGAAGTCCCGTTTCCTGTGTAAGTAAACCGAGCAGTTTTTCGATCTGGCCAATGATATGCTCATATCCCAGATGCGCTTCAGTTGGTACCCGCATCCGCGCAATGGGCTGCAGGTTAGTTTTACTTTCGAGTACAACACCTTCTATTTTGGTGCCGCCAAGATCAATTCCCCAAAGTGGTTCCATGTATTGGATATACGATTAATTCAATTAATGATGGATTCAATTTATACAGCGCGAAGTCAAAGTATGATCGGCCAATAACCCGTTTGCAAATAAATTTCAGCCACAAACATAACATTTATTTGATTTACGATTGATTTGATTTACGATTCACGATTTGGACCTTCCGTTGTTTACATGACGACTGGGAATAAACAACGGAAGGTCCAAATCGCAAATCAAATCAATCCTAAATCCTCAAAACCCTTCGGTCTCGGGCTGCCGGTACCGCAACCAGAATTTCTGCAGCACCTTTAATTCATAAGGGTAACGGTAAATGCCGGAATTATACCGCCAGGTAGCCATTTGTTGCATGACAGCGCGCTGGGTCTCCGATATTTTAATGTCGGAAACAGTCGGATAACGCGCATTGAGCACTGTTTCAAAGAAGTGAATTCTATCAACCATAGCCGCTGTGAGCCAAGGCGTCAACGGGTTGCGGCGCAGATCAAATTTTTCCCATTGCGGAGAAAGCCAATCTTCCAGTGTTGCAGGGAATTTAAACCCTGCTTCGAGAATGCGCTTGTACAGATCAGAGCCTTCTGTGGGCACTGGAGAATAGAGGTAAATGATGATTTCGGTATCAGGATTTACTTCTTTGACTTTTTTGATAAACGCAATATCCCCCTCTATCTGCGCCCATACTTTTTCCGGTGTATCGGCAGGCATACCCAACACAAAAGAATATTCAGGAATAATATTGAATTGGTGCATCCGGGCGGCAAAACGCAGAATTTGTGCGCCCGATTGTTTACCGCCTTTGTCCATTTGTTTGAGCACCTCGTCATTGCCAGTTTCAGCCCCAAAAAAGATCATTTTACACCCAGAGTCCCGCATCAAAGACAGTGTTTCATCAGAAAATCCGTCCATGGTATCAATCCGTGCTTCGCCCCACCACTGCATATTTTGCCCCAGCATCATTTCACTGAAGGCGCGTACCCGCTTTTCACTCACGAAGAAATTGTTGTCGTGAAACTCCACTGCATCAACGCCCCATTTTTCTTTCACATATTGTACATCCCGAAAGATCGTCTCCGCAGATCGTCCCCGCCACCGGGCTTCATAAATAGGTACGACTGCACAAAAAGAACATTTGAAGGGGCACCCCATACTGCTATGATAGGCAAAAGTGCGCCGCCCCAAATAAGTACGTGGCAAATAGCCCTGCATCGGATAAAACTGATCGAGAAAATCGTAAGGCAAACGCGGTAAAGCATCCTGATCCAACAAGGCCTCTTTGGTATTCTTGATAATATCGCCCTCCGGCATTTTCCAAATCAGGTTCTGGATAAACTCATAAGGCTGATGGTCACTCAACGCATCCAGTAATGCTGGAAATGCTTTGTCACCAGGACCATCAACGATGAAATCAACACCGCCACTTTCCATTACCACCCGAAATTGATTAGATGCAAAATAGCCTCCCCATACAGTCACGATCTCCGGAAATTGCTCCCGGATTTTCAGGGTAAAAGGAATGGCCTGCCGCAATTGCGGACCAGGCATCACCGTGCAGCCAAAGAACCCGAATTCGCCTGTTGCTAAATAACCTGCAATCGTCGTCCATGGATCAACTTCTTTATTCCCATCGACAATCGCTATTTCATACCGCCCGTAAATAGATGCCGCTACTTGCAGAATACTGTTGGGAATTCTGTGCTTCAGGTTCGCACTCCGCGGATTAAAAAGTAGTACTTTTTTTCTTGTTGTCATGGATGCAGCGAATTAGTGGCGGCAATCGTTTCCTATAGGTATATTTCAATATTAAAACATGAAACAACTTTTTCCCTCGCTCTTTTTGGCAGCGCTGACGACTTTTTTCCAAAACGGGTTCAGTCAATCGATTACCCCACAAACATACGGAACTGCCGGCATAAGTGAAGTAGTCCACAACTTCGCTCCTGTAGCCAATGGCGGCTTTTTACTTACTGGTGCTGATTTCAGCAAAGATGCCACCAACTATTACCCGGTATTTATGTGACAGAGATTGCCGCAAGCGCTTCCGGAAGGGTAGTTCAACGAATAAAACTAATCATCCAATAAAAAATTTAGTGCAAAAAAGGCTCCATTTGTTAATAAATAGACAAAAAACGTAGCAAAATAGTTGTTTTTCTTAATAAATATTAAATTTTTTTCAATTTACGTTACCCCCCAGTCAAAAATCCATCTTTTCAAAGGAGTAAAGGCGCAGGTAGTAATAAAGGTTGTTTTCATTTGTTTTTTGGGGGGGGCACCGGCTTGCGTAAGCAGGTCGGCATTTTTTTGCCCAAAATCCAACAGAAGGCTGTCTCCCTCATCAGAATGTATCTGGTATTTTTTTGAACTGAAAATCAATGTTTTATATTTCTGGCGATAACACAACAAGAGCGTTTACCAGGGTAACAGACCGCTTTGATTTGAAGTCAGGTTCATAAAGTATTGATTTTCAAGAAGAAATAATTATAGGCACGCGTTGATGGGCGATGAAATAATAACTTACCTGCCTCCATTGCAACAAGACTATTGGTTAATTGCCGTATTATTGCGCTTCAATTTTTGACCAAAGACTTATTTTATGGAAAATCAGCGCAATATCACTATTCAAATCCCTGCCGTTAACCAACGGTCGCTGATGCCAATATTGTTTGGGGCCGCCATTATTTTTTTCTTTTTCACATTTTGTGAAATCAGTTGCGGCAACCAGCGCTTGGCTGCCATGAGCGGCATAGAAATGATCACCGGTACCGAAATAAAGGGAGGCGAAATGTTTGGCAAAGAGTTCGAAGATATACTTAAAGAAAAGGCCGGGAAACTGGGCAAAGAAGATGCTCCGAACGATGAAGATACCGAATCGGATGCCCCCGCCAAAAGTGACAAGCCCGGCAATAAAGAAGTCCCGCCTAATCCATGGGCTATTCTCACCATCCTTAGTGCTATCATTGGGCTGACCGCATACCTTTTTCGCAGCAAATTCGATGGCTTGATTGGTGGCATCGCGGGTGTGGCAGGTGCATTATCGCTTTTTATTCTCCAAATTACACTAATAAATGCCGTGAAAGAGCAAGGTGGTGGTTTTGCAATGATCGAAGTAAATTTCACAATAGCCTACTGGGGCGCTCTTTTGGCACTATTGATTGCTGGTACCCTGAGTTTTATGCGGATGCGACCTAAAGAGGAATCCATATTACCACCACCCATTGATTTTTCTGATTCCGTCCACAATGATGTAACAACAGATGGACAGTCCTGATACTTTTGAGTACCTGCTCCGTTTATTATCACAGGAAAAAGACGAAGATTTACGCCAGTTTATTGAACAGGTACAGAAACGCCCCCTACAGGAACGGGTGCAACAAGGGTACACTTGGCACCCGTTGAAAGTGGTTCAAACGGGATTTTCAATTGGCGAAAAAGCTTTTGTCATTGTAGAACGGACCACTGGACTGAACCAACCCCATCAATTGCGGTCGGGTATGTCTGCCCGGTTTTTCACCCTTGCCCCCCACGTTGATCGACCGGAAAAAACGGGAGTGATCAATTTTGTGGAGCGCAACAAGATGAAAATCATCCTGAACTCCCGTGATGTGCCCGACTGGCTCGATATGGGGCAATTGGGCGTTGATATGCTTTTTGATGACCGTACCTACAGCGAAATGGAAAAAGCCCTTCGCCAGGTGATGGATGCCAAAGGCAATCGCTTGGCCGAACTCCGCAACCTACTGTCCAAACCAGCCAATATTAAACCTGTTTATCTGTCGGACGTTGCTCCCGAAACCATTGACAATGGCCTCAATACTTCGCAACAAAACGCGGTCAATGCTATCCTTGCCAATCCGGATATCACCATTATCCACGGACCGCCGGGAACGGGCAAAACAACGACCTTAGTTGCCGCAATTGCCAAACTATGCGAACGGGAAAATACCGTATTGGTAACTGCACCCAGCAATACCGCAGCTGACCTGCTTACCGAACGCTTAGACGCCAAAGGACTGAGTGTCGTGCGGGTAGGCAATGTGAGCCGCGTGGACGAAGCAGTGCTCTCCCATACACTGGAAGCCATTTTATCCGCTCACCCGGAAAGTAAAAACATCCGGAAAGTAAAATTACAGGCAGCAGAATACCGCCGGCAGGCCCGCAAATTCAAACGCACTTTCGATGGTGAAGACCGCCGCGAACGGGAACACCTGAAAACCCAATCTCGCGAATTGGAAGCGTGGGCACATACACTCGAAGACCGTTTGGTAGACGAAATCCTCACTGGTGCACAGGCAATTATCTGCACGCTCGTAGGCGCAGCACATCCCGTGCTCCAAAAGTTGAAATTCCAGACCTGCGTGATTGATGAAGCCGCGCAGGCGCTAGAACCTGCTTGCTGGATACCCATTTGCAAAAGCAGCCGGGTGGTGCTGGCAGGCGACCCTTTCCAGTTGCCCCCCACGGTAAAAAGTATGGACGCCGCCCGCAATGGCCTGTCGCGTACTTTGATCGAACGGGCGATCCAACTATTGCCCGAGCGGGTGCACCTGCTCAATGTGCAATACCGTATGCACCGGGCCATCATGAATTTTTCCAATGATTATTTTTACAATGGCGCATTAAAAGCCGCCGAAGGAGTGGGCGACCGCCGCTTATTCACACTTGATGTCTCGGGAGAAACGGTCACCGTGTTCGATCCGGTAACATTTGTGGATACTGCGGGCTGTGGCTTCGATGAACAGGTTGGTTCCAGCGCTGCAAATTCCCGGTCACTCAGCAAATATAATCCGGAAGAAGGATTGCTGGTGCGCGAACACCTGCTGCAACTCCTGGAACAGTTTCAACACACCGGATTTGTACCGGATATCGGCATTTTGTCGCCCTACCGCGAACAAGTAATTCACCTGGAAGAAATTATGCGGGAAGATCCCGTAATTTCGCCCTTGCTGGCGCGGCGTATAGCAGAAGATGATGCGGTTTTGCGGCATGCTTCGCTAACTATTAATACGATTGACGGTTTTCAGGGACAAGAGCGTGATGTAATTTATATTAGCCTGGTTCGCTCCAATACCAAAAATGAAATTGGTTTTTTATCTGATTACAGGCGAATGAATGTTGCCATGACCCGCGCCCGGAAACTGCTGGTCATTATCGGCGATTCATCCACAATCGGGAACAATAAATTTTACAGTGCGTTGCTCGATTACTGTGAAAAAAACGGAAAATATCAGACCGCATGGGAATATATGCGGTAAATAAGTAACCATTTTTATCTATGCCAAAATCACTCATTATCGGCGGCGGAATCGTGGGACTAAGCACTGCTTATTTCCTGCACCAAAAAGGCTGGGATGTAACTGTTCTGGAAAAATCAGACCTTACCGACAACTGCTCTTTCGGCAATATGGGCTACCTCTCGCCCTCACACATGGTCCCCCTTGCAGCCCCAGGTATGATCGAACAGGGAATATTCTGGATGTTCGACAAAAAAAGCCCGTTTTATGTGCGGCCTGCATTGAGTTGGCAAATGGCCGACTGGGGATTAAAATTTATGCGGCATTGCACCCAGAAACATGTGAATAATAGCGCCCGCCCGTTGCTCGACTTGCTCCTTTTTTCTAAAGACATTTTTGTCGATTGGGCAAAAACAACTGATTTGCAGTTCGATTTACAACAAAAAGGTTGTATTATGTATTACCAAACTGCCAAAAAAGAAAAAGAAGAACTGGCCGCAGCGCGCCTGGCAGCAGACAATGGCATGAACGTGGCAATACTCGACAAAGCAGCCGCTCAGGCACTGGAACCCGATTTGCCACCAAAAGTGATCGGCGGCGTGCACTTCAAAGACGACGCTCATCTTGACCCCTCCGCCCTCATGCGCCAATTGCCCCTCTGGCTCGAAAAAAAAGGCGTAAAAATAATCCGGAATGCGGAAGTCACAGGCTTCCACCGGTCCGGCAGAAAAATCACTGGAGTAGATTACCAAAAAGATAATGCCACCCATACAGAACACGCCGATAATGTGGTGCTTGCCACAGGCTCATGGTCGCCGCAGGTCGCTAAACTGGCGGGTGAATATATTTCGCTGATGCCTGGCAAAGGGTATTCTATGACTTTTGGCGGATTGACCCAAAAACTCCAACACCCCTGTATTTTTCTGGAAGCAAAAGTAGCGCTCACCCCCTGGGGAAATCGGCTACGGATTGGTTCAACTATGGAAATAGGTGCCATCAACAACCAGATTATGCTCCCCCGCGCTCAAGGGATTATCGAAGCGGTGCCGCGTTTTATGCCCGCCTATATGGATGATCCCGCATTTCGGGCATTGCACCACCGCATTACCACTGCAACCGACAGCGAAACCCTCCGCGATATCGTGTGGTTTGGATTCCGGCCCGTTTCTGCCGATGGTATGCCATATATTGGATTTGCCCCCAAAACAGATAATCTTATTATTGCAACCGGTCACGCTATGCTCGGATTGAGCCTTGGTACCGGTACCGGACAATTAGTTGCCGAACTGGCCAATGGCGAGCAACCTTCGCTTAATATGGATGCCTATAAAGTGGATCGGTTTTAATTCTGTAAAAAACCATGTCCGCCGAAATCTTTACTTTTGTATTTGCGTTTAATAAGCTTCTAATGCTACGCGGATAAATATCATGAAAAAGTAAAGAACGTTTTGATGTTTTGCACGCTACTGACAACCAGTTTTTTTGTGAAATGCATCATTCACCATTTATCATTACACCTTACACATGCGTCGAATACTTATTGCAATCGCCCTTATAGCAATGGCTTCCCAACAATTAAAAGCCACCTACATGCTCATCCCAATGGATGAGACCATCCAGCATAATCACCTCAAAGCATACGGTATTACGTATTGGGTGATTTCGCAGGGTATTGAGGCATATTGGCTGCTCAATTACCGCGGCGGCTCTTTTGCTTTTGTTCACACCCCCACTTTTGAAAAAGAATGCAAAGCCCGCGACGTAAGTTATGAAGTCATCGCCGATGGACAATTTGCGAATATCCGCAATGAAATCGCCAATCCCGAAGTCAATCAGGATGTCATAAAACTAGAAAAAGCACCCAAAATCGCGGTGTATACGCCTACGGAGAACGAACGCGGCGAGGAAATTCAGCCTTGGGACGACGCCGTAACGCTCGTCCTTAGTTATGCAGAAATCCCTTATGATGTGGTCTATGATACGGAAGTTTTACAAGGTAAACTCGCGGAATACGACTGGTTGCACCTGCACCACGAGGACTTTACCGGCCAATATGGAAAGTTTTACGCCAACTATTCCGGACAGCCATGGTATAAAAAACATGTGCAACTCATGGAAAGCCTGGCCCGCCAAAATGGTTTTGACAAAGTGAGCCAACTTAAACTCGCCGTGGCCAAAAAAATAGCCGATTACGTCAGCGGCGGTGGTTTTATGTTTGCTATGTGCTCCGCTACCGATACTTATGATATCGCCCTTGCAGCCGACGGCGTGGATATTTGCTCAGAAATGTTCGACGGTGATCCACCAGACCCGGCAGCACAAAGCAAACTTGACTTTTCCAAGTGCTTTGCCTTCACCGATTTCCAGATTGAACGCAACCCTATGCGGTACGAACACTCCTCTATCGATGCCACCGATTCCCGCCGTGTGGCACCTGAGCAGGACTATTTTACCCTCTTCGATTTTTCAGCAAAATGGGACCCAATTCCAACTATGCTCACCCAAAGCCACACCCGTACAGTCAAAGGTTTTATGGGACAAAACACGGCTTTTATCAAAAAATATATCAAGCCGAATATCCTGATCATGGGTGAAAACAAACCTGCTGGAGAAGCCCGGTATATTCACAGCAACTATGGCTTTGGTTTCTTTACTTTCTACGGCGGCCACGACCCCGAAGATTACCAGCACAAAGTAGGCGACCCTCCCACTGATTTAGCGCTCCACCCCAATTCGCCAGGATATCGGTTGATTTTGGATAATATTTTGTTTCCGGCGGCGAAGAAGAAGCACCAAAAGACGTAGCAAAAGGTGGTGCTGCTTTGGGGTAAGAAGAGCAATGTTATTCAGTTAACGTGAACTCGGAGATGATTTATTTGATATTCAGGATATCGTGTCCCTTAGTATGTCGTATTTACACGGAGAACCCCGGAGAAAAAAGCACGAAGAGGTACGGAGGCGTAGAGTGGGGTCAGGAAGAAGCGTGAGTATTCTATAACTACTGCGGGTGTAAAAGTTCACGTTATACCTCCGTGTCTCTCCGTGTAAAAAAATCGCTCGAAGGGTAATTCCCTTCATGAACACGTTAACTTATCACAAATTCCTAAATAAACTGCCTCAAATAATTCCGACTCATCCGTATCCCTGCCAAAACATCCGCCGCGCTCCCTTCAAACGCTTTATCCTCCACCTCGATACACACCGGCCCGCGGTACCGCACATCTGTCAAAGCAGTGAAAAAGTGACGCCAGTTGATATCGCCAAGGCCGGGCAGTTTAGGGGAATGGTATTCCAGCGGCGCAGCTAATATTCCCACACGATCGAGTTTATTTTTATACAATTTGGCATCTTTCAAATGAATATGGTGCAGGCGATCTTTAAAATCATAAATTGGCTGCACATAATCCATGTGTTGCCAAAGCAGGTGCGAGGGGTCGTAATTCAATCCAAAGGCGGCGCTGGGAATAATATCAAACATTTGTTCCCACACCGCAGGACTAATCGCCATATTCTTTCCTCCTGGCCATTCATCATTTGTAAACAGCATCGGACAGTTCTCAATGCCGATTTTTACACCCTCGTCCTCTGCAAGCCGCACCAGATCGGGCCAGACTTTCCGGAACTGCACAAAATTATCCTTCAGGCTTTTGGACGGATCGCGGCCCACAAAAGTATTGATGTTTTTCAAACCCAATTTACCCGCTGCTTTGATCACTTTTTGAAGGTGTTCCACAAACAAACCAGCTTTTTCAATATCCGGGTCCATTGGATTTGAATAATAGCCTAAAGCTGAGATATAGACATTTTTAGCCGCCACATAAGATTTGACCTGTTCAATCCGGTTGGGTGTCAGTCCATCCACATCAATATGTGTCACCCCGGCATACCTGCGCTCAGCCTTACCCTGCGGCCAGCACATGATTTCCACACATTTAAACTGCTCGGCAGCAGCAAAGTCAATGACGGCCTCCAAAGAATAATCCGCCAGAATAGCGCTTACAAAACCTAAGTCGTGCATGATAAATATATTTTAACGTGAGGTCAGAGATAATTTACTTGATATTCAATGTATTAGATGAACATAAATAACCATTTCCTACATTTTCCGGAGAGGAATATCGAACACCGAATATCGAACATCGAAGTAGCGTAGAGCAGACCTAAATGGTGACTATTTCAGGTTTTTTCTTGATTTTAGCCAATAATGGGTGTACGCTACGTTACTTCGGTGTTCCTCTACGGAAAACGTATAAGATATTTCTTTTATCATATAATACATTGAATATCAAATATATTATCTCCGAGCTCACGTTAAGTACTAAAACCCACACTACACTCTGTGGTTTTCCATACCCTTTCTCCGTGAAAAAACTACTCTACGCTCATCTACCCTCCCTTTTCTTCCCTAAAAAACAGCATAAATGCCAGCAACACCACCCCCGCAATACCTGCAGGTACCATCCATATTTTATCCCAGGCATGTCCTCCCCCGACCAGCACCTGCCCATCGGCCACATAACCGGCATACCATGCCCCAATAAACATTCCCACCCCATAAGTGGCAAATGTAAACAGGCCCTGTGCTGCATTTTTGATATTATCCGTGGCTTTTTGCTGGGTATACATATAACCTGTGACAAAGAAAAAGTCGTAACAAACACCGTGCAGAATAATACCCGCGTACAACATCCACAAACCTGCATCAATATTACCGTAAGCAAAGAAGAGGTAGCGTGTAACCCAGGCACCCATACCGATAATTAGCATTTTTTTCAACCCCAAACGATTGAATAACAGTGGAATAGCCAAAATAAATATCGCTTCCGACATTTGCCCCATGATCATTTTTCCTGCCGCATTTTCCAGTCTTGCCTCATTCAAAAATAAGTTGGCAAACCCATAATAAAAAGCCAGTGGAATGCAAATCAAAATAGCCGAAATAAAGAAAATCAGGTACGACCGGTCTTTCAGCAGCACAAATGCCTCCAGCCCAAGTCCCGAAGTGGTACTGGTGTCTTTATTAACACCAGGGGGTGTATTGGGCAACATAAAACTCACTACACCCAACAAAAGGGATGCGCCAGCAGCCAGGTGAAACGTCATCGGTGTTTTTTCAATCCCCAGGCCGCCGATCGACAACCCTGCGATGATCCAACCCACTGTACCAAATACCCGGATAAGCGGAAACTGCGTCCCAGGATTCTTCATCTGAAAAAATGCCACACTGTTTGTCAACGCCAGTGTAGGCGTATAGGCCAATGAATACAACAGAATCACCCAATAAAAAGTCGTACTGTCGCCCACCAAAGTCGCTGCATACAGCAGACCCGCGCCAATGAGGTGCAAAATACCCATTAACCGTTGCGCCGCAAAATACCGGTCGGCAATCATCCCCACAAAAAACGGCGAAATCATCGTGGCAATCGCCAAAGCACTGTAAGCAGCGCCAATCTGCACCCCAGATGCCTGAAGATGGGTGCTCATATAGGTCCCCATCGTGACATACCATGCCCCCCAGATAAAAAACTGAAGAAACATCATGGCGGCAAGTTGGATACTGGTGGATAATTTCATGGGCAAACAGGTGTTTTTATACGCTGAAGTACCAGCAAATGTAAAAGGATTCCTGGTGTTAGAATATTTTTAAAAAAAATCAAAAAATATTTGGTTACTTAAACGAAGTGCTTGTATCTTTGCATTCCCTAAAGGAAGGGCGCATAGCTCAGCTGGTTCAGAGCACCTGCCTTACAAGCAGGGGGTCCGCGGTTCGAACCCGTGTGTGCCCACACGGTCTCCTCTGAGAGATAAGGAGATTCTGCAAAGGGTCACTTTCGAAAGAAAGTGGCCCTTTGTGTTTTTTATGGCTTCTACCTATATTCTTTCCCCCCAATCGCTCGATAAATACTACATCGGTCATACTCAAATGACTGTAGAGCAACGAGTTTCAAAACACCTTACAGACCACAATAGTTTCTCTGCACAGGCGAAAGACTGGCAAATCGTCTGGACACGCATTTTTGATGAAAAATCTGAGGCATACCCCATGGAGCGTAAAATTAAAAAACTGGAAATCCCGTAAACTCATTGAAAAATTAATTGGCGCGTAACACAGATCCTTCAGAGCATCCTGATTTTACATCGGGAGGGTCCGCGATTCGAACACACGTGTGCCCACTAAGGTCACTTTCGAAAGAAAGTGGCCTGTCCGGAATCCTCCGATCGTTCACATAATTTAAATATCAGGCCAGCGGTTTTGCAATTCCTGAATTGTACCATTGTATACGTTTTTGTCCATATAACCATTCGTGCCAGGGACCCAGTATGGACAGTTTTTACGTCCGGAGCAGTTCAGTTCACTTGAAAACTGCCATAACGTATATTTTTTCCAAATTTTGCTACTAAAATCCGGTATCTCTTTTCTGAATCGCGCATACCATAATGGGCACTTTGCAAAAACAGAATTCTCATCAACTTTTTGAGAGATACTCTCCTGCACTAGTCTATTACAGTAAACCAAGGGGTATCTACCGGTTTTTTCATAAATCCTGTTTATAAAAATAACAGCACTGTCCAAAGGCATTGAAGTTGTAGGATTAATATCTTCAATATCCAGTGCATACACCTCATCTGAATTGATTCCTGCAATACTTAAATAATAGTCTGCCTGTTTTATAGGGTTACCTGGAATGCCTAAATGGTAAGAACCCCATTTATATCCATGGGATTTTGCAAATTCTCTCCTCGTAAGATATTTTTTATCAGTTTTAAAACCTTGGGTTGCCTTATGGATAACAGCAACCACTCTTTTATCATTTTTCACCTGGTCCCAATCAATATCATTTCCTTGATAAGGGTCAAGAATAATGGCTGCCGTTGTATCTAACCATTTTTGGGTGAATTCGGATGGTTGAGCAAATAGAATTGATGAAGCAATCATTAAACTTGCTAATAGTAATATACGCATGTATATTTACATTTTTTAATATAAAATTCCTTTTAGTATTCTCTTTTAATCCCAAACAGGCTCTAGGATATAACATTGAGGATGGACAATAAAGAGCGTTGTTGCGGTGGGAGGCCATCATCCAATCGCATTTGAAAAGTACGTTCGTAATTACTGACACCCTAAACCTGCTATAGTCACAAAACGTTTCCACATCAAAGTCTCCTCAAACGACACTCCAAGATAAGTAAATAAGCAGTCTTCTATTTTCACAAAACCGTTTTTGTAATAAAAGGCAGCTCCAACTGGTGATGCCGATAACCGGATCGCCCGCAGCCCTTTTTCCTGCGCAAATTGTTCTAAGTACCGCATCATCGTGGTACCAACCCCTTGGTTAAGGAATCCAAGGCGGGTATAAAAACCCACTACGAAATCGCCATCAAGGGCAATAGTGCCGATAATTTGTCCTCTTTCCCACGCACAAAAAACAGACTGGCGGCTGATTTTCTCCCGCATCGCCTCCGGGGAGTAATAGGAAAAAAAGGTGTCCATTTGCAATGGAGAATAATGCGGCGCAAGGGTGCTTATCGCATTTTCACAAATCAGTTCACTGAGGATTACTGCTTCACCTTCAAGGGCCGGCCGCATGACAATATGGAGTTGCCGGCTTTTCTTCCCTTCATATAACGCTATCAATTGGGGCTTCTTTTCTTCCCATTCGTTGGCGAGAATGCTGTAATATGCAGAGTTGCGGAAAGTACCATTATCCCTGATCATGTCGTTCCTTAAAATGCCTTCAAACTGCCCGCCGATTTTTACAATAGCCTTTCGGGACCGTTGATTTTGCTCATCTGTTTTTAGCTGCACCCGAACGGCTTTTAAAGTCTCAAAACAATACGTCAAAAGCAATAGTTTACACTCCAGATTTATTTCCGTTGCCCAATAATCGGGATGCAGCCAGGTGCCAATCTCCAGTTTTTCATGTTGGGCCTGAATATCTAAATATTGGGTAATACCGACGAACTTCTGACTTGCTTTGAGTAAAATGGTAAAAGGAAAGCGAGTTCCTGCTACTCTTTCTTCAAGTAGTGAATTAAAAATCGCATTAAATTTTCCACTACTGGTCGCGTCATATATATAGAATTCCCAAATCCTTTTGTCTTTGGCCAATTCCTCGAGCTCGGCAAAATGTGCCTTTTCCAGAGGAATTAAATCTACTGTTTCGCCTGATAAGAAAGTGGGATAGATAATCCAATTTGTCATATTTCCTATTTATTATTATGAACATGTTCCTGCCTTATAAGCACGTTGCTTACGCCTGTTAATTATTGTTTTTCAAATGTGAGCAATGACGTTTTTATTATACAATATCAAAAGAGTGCGTAACAGAATCTGGATACCCACAGAAAAAAAGGCGAAATTTTTAAATATTAATAAATTTAAATTAAAAAAATAATTAATAAATAAAAATTTCGGCACAAGTTATGGAAGAATTTGGAATTGTAAAACTGATAAAATCATAAGTTGTTCGACTTTCAGAAATTATCCAGCACTACCGTCAAGGCGATAGGAAGGTTCCTGATCTGGAGAGAAATTTATTTAAAGCATTACTTACTCTTGGATTGTCTTTACTTGGTCCTATTCTGAAAGAGAAGATTTGCAGGTCATGGGG
>JBILHQ010000260.1:0-7780 GCA_044350415.1 Saprospiraceae bacterium
GCTTCAGGCAAACCAAACAGCATCAGCGCCTGATCAATCAGGTGCGAGCCCAGGTCGTATAAAATGCCCGCACCCGGAATGGCCTCTTCCCGCCAGGCCTTTTGCTTGAGTGCTGGACGAAAACGGTCGTAATTAGATTCATATTCCACTAAATTGCCCAATAAACCGCTCTTCAGTAGTTTGATTACCGTTTGATAATCAGCCACGAAACGCCGGTTGTGGTGAACGGTTAGCACACGGTTTTGGAGGCGCGCCAATTCAATTAATGCATCAGCCTCAGCCGATGTGATGGTGAAAGGCTTTTCCACAATCACGTGCTTTCCATTCATCAACGCTTTTGTGGCTAATGGAGCGTGGGATTCGTTGGGCGAGCCGATGATGACCAAGTCAATAGTCGGATCGTTCAGAATACCATCTGCATCGGTAACAATTTCAGTCTCCGGGTATCGGGCTCTGGCTTTTTCAATAAACAGGAGATTGGATGTACTGATTTTCGCCAGCCGGAAACCGGGAATGGTGCTGATAAATGGTGCGTGAAAAATCTGACCGGCCATGCCGAATCCGATAATACCAGTGTTGAGTATTTTGCTCATACGTTGAAGTAGACTTGTAGCGGAGGGAGCGTCCGTACCATGAAATTAGGAATTTTTTCCCTGATTGAGGCTCATTTTGGAGTTCGTAGCACCGCTACGGGCTCCAAAATAGCCGAAAAGTTGGAAAAAATTGCAATTTCTGGCCGGATCGCCTCTCTCCGCCACAAGTATATTATAGTTCACCGTAAAAGTAGGATAAATTCCAGAAATATTTTTATTCAATAATGATATTCACAGAGGCTGTATCGACAACCGGAAAAGTGATTGGGAACGACTCTGATAACCCTGTTTGAAGATAAGTATTATAGGTCTTGAAATCCGCGAGGTATCTTATTCTATACGAACAGGAGAATAAGGCAGCCCTGAAAAGTACTATCGTAGTATCATAAGGGTGTGTGTTGCTGGCAACGTAAGCACCGGGTTTCCTGGGGTGCATAACAATTAACGTCCGGTAATATCGAGATAAGTTCCATTTTGGTTGCCGGTAAGGTGTCGAGCCAGTAATCAATGTGGTTTTTCTACTCCTTATTACCGCATCACCGCAATCTGATGGGTTATTTTATGTCCGCCACTTATTTCGGCAGTAACAAAGTACAATCCGTCCGGAAACTGTTGAATATCGATAACATCGGTTATTATTCTCGCGGCAGGCGAATACTGTTTGGTATAAATAATCCTTCCTGCTACGTCATAGATATCAACGTTTGTAAGTGAAGCGTCATCTCCTTTCAATGCTATCGTCGTTTGGTAATAAGTGGGGTTTGGATATACCTGTATTTCCACTGGCACCTTTCTGCAATTCATTTCCTGAAGGGGTGAGTAGGAGACTTTTTGATCAGGAGTTATCATTTTTAATCGATAAAAACGCGCATCTGCGTACTGATTATCAATTTGCTGGTAAATATGGTCACCTTCCAATGCATTCAGGCGTTGGACTGTTTCCCAGTTCACACCATCAGCACTTCGTTCCATATCAAATAAATAACCTGCTCCTGTTGTAAACGCACGCCAGGTTAAGGATGGGAAAGCATTTTCACATCCGGAAGTTAAGGAGGTTAATGCAATCGGTAATGAGGCGTACAATCCCAGTGCGGTTTTAAAACAGGGTATACAATTACTCTCATTAATAATGCCGTTGGTATAAAATCCAAATGCATCGGAAGGGGAAATGGCATCCCAGTAGAATGCCGAAAATCCATTGGTATTGATGGCAGTAGCTAAGGTTTGTATCCAGTTGCAACGGCTGGTAGCATCTGCTTGTGTCGAACACCCGAATTCGCCCAAATTTATTGGCACATCATAATTGTCGCTCCAGGCTTTAACGGATGCAAAAAGCTGGTTGATCGCCGCTACTTCCCCCGCCTGTGGAAAGGTTCGGGGCGGAAAGTTCGGCGGATTGGTCCAACTCATTCCCTGGTGGGTGAAAAAATAGGGGTCATAATTATGGAAAGTATAGATGATGTCGGGGTCGGCAAGCGGGGTAAACCCAACGAGGGTATTCCCCGAATTCCATTGATTTGCACCCACCAGCACAGAATGGGTCTGTGTCTCTGTGGCCCGAATGACATTGATAAGGCTTGCCGCCACTGTCCGCCAATTGCTATTGGAAATTTCATTGGTCGGTTCATTGTAAATTTCAAGAAAGAACTGCGATGGATCAAGGTAATCATAATGGTCGGTCAGTTGTTCCCATACCGCCTGCAACCGCGGAAGTTCCGTATTGTAATTGGCATCTGTCAATGGATAACCATGGTGATTATCGATAATTAATTTGAAATTATAAATACCGGCCCATAAGATCATGCTGTCCACTAAATCAAATGCAACATGACCAAAATCAAGGTCATAGGGCGGTGTAAGGCTCCCCAATCGTTCAAAAGTCACCGGCAAACGAAAAGTATTGAATCCCGCATTGTGCAAATCACGCACTTTCGTACGGTTATAACGGTTGAACTCCGGGTACGCGTTAAATGGTATGAGCCAGTAGGCTTCGAGCCAGTTGGCGGTATTGACACCGAGTCCCAGACTTGCTGCCCGCGCATTGGTGGCAGCCGAAGCCGGTGCTGGACCTCCCGCAACAGTCACTAATTCAAGAGCATCGAAAAAAACAATACCATTCCCCGCCTGGGCAGGCGAAGAAATACTCAGGTCAATTTCCCTAACGGCAGCAGCCATTACCGGCGAACCAGCGGTGAGCGAAATGATCGGAATATCTACCACTGCATAAGTACTGTTGGACGTGCCCACTTCCACCGTATTGCCGTAATTGCTGCCGTTGCGCAGGGTAATGGTGATGGTTTGTCCAGCCGAAAGTCCCCGGTATGCAATCCGAAGGTGCGAAAATCCCGAAAAATTCCGCGCGGCAGAAGCACCCCAATTGTCCATATTCAATCCAACGCCAGCCCACCATTGTGCAAAATTATAATCAAAGCGATAGTGTTTGGTACCTTCAAATGGCGTTTGTCCTGTTACTTCAGCGAATGTGGCAGTGCCTCCTGCTCCAGCGCCCGACCATGTGCCGGTGATCAGGGTTTGGACATCTTTGTAAATAACAGGTTGTGCCGACAAACTCAGGCCCAGGATAAAGGGCAATACAGCGAAGTAAAGTTTTTTCATTGTTGAAGTTTCGAATTGAAAAACTGACAGGGTGAGTAGATGTATTGTGGCAAAAGTAAACATATCTAATAATCTGCTTCCCGTTCACCTTAATTTTATTGATCCATTTGGAAATGCCGCAGGAAAACAGGTCAGTGGAGCTTTTACAGGAAGAAAAAGACATGCTCTAAGGAGAAACAATGGTATTATAAACGGATTGAAAGGTACGTTTTGCGCAATCAGGCAGGAATAAGTTCAGTAAATTTAAAATACGATTGATTCGTTTTACGATTTGATTCCAGCATACTTTCCAAATAGATGTTATAGCAGAATCTTATACTAATCGTAAATCGTAAATCGAATCAATCGTCTATCAAAACTACAGTTTATCTTTCTTTACCACATTGCCGTTGGCATCAATGGTAATTACCTCAATACCGAGTTCTTTCAGTCCGGGCAATACTTTTTGTGCATCGCCGGCCATGAACCAACCGAGGTTGCCAGGCTGGATCACTTTTTTGGCCACAGTGCGGGCATCCTGAAGGGTAAGACCGGTTACCCGGCTACCGTAGGTTTTCCAGTAGTTGTCGTCCAAACCGTACCGAACAATACTGCGGGCACTGGCATTCACCGAGCCGTTAGTTTCCCACATGCCCGACATACCCATCACGGTATTCTGTTTGGTTTTGTCAAATTCAGCCTGGGTCATTTCCTTGTCACCTACAAAAGCATTCACCTCTTTGATGATTTCCTGTACACTTTCCTTCGTTTTGTCGGATTGTACTGGGGCAAAAATCATAAACGGCCGTTGTCCTTTGGTATTCTGCACAAAAGAACCCGCGCCATAAGACCAGTGTTTGTCTTCACGGATATTCAGGTTGATACGGCTGGTGAAGTCGCCTCCAAGGACGTTATTCATTTGCTCGATAGCGGTTTCGTCCAGTTCACCGTATTTTTTGGTGAGGTAACCCGCCATGATCATACTTTGCTGACTTTCAGGACGATCGATCAGGTAAATTTTTCCATTGTTCATGGTTTTTACCTCTGGAATAACCTTTTTAGGAACGTCAGATTTTTTCCAGTTGTTGAAACGCGCTTCTAATTTTGCAGTGAGATCTTCCATGCTGATATCGCCTGTCACCACGATAGTCGCGTTGTTCGGGCGAAGCCATTTTTCATAAAATCCTTTCACATCTGCAACTGCAAGGGTATTCACAATATCTTCCTCGCCTGTGCCACTCATGGGCATCGCATAAGGATGGTTTTCGCCGTAAAGCAATTTTGGTGCCACGCGCATCACCATACTTTGCGGTTGCTTTTTCTCATTTTGGATAGCACTGATCTGCTGATCCTGCAGGCGACGAAAATCGGCTTCCGGGAAAGAAGGGTTGAGTACTACATCCGCCATCAGATCGAGACTAGGGTCAAGACTTTGCTTGAGGGTACTCAGGGTAACATAAGAAAAATCAAGATCGCTGGACGTATTGAGATTGGCTCCTAATAGCTGCAATTGTTCACTGATTTGCAGGGCATTGCGTGTTTTGGTGCCCTCATCAAGCATGTTCATTGCAAGGTTGGCAAGGCCAAGTTTGCCACCAAACTTGTCGGAGCAATAGCCTGCATCAAACATCATACTGGCTACAACGGTCGGACTCTCTTTGCGGCGGGTAAGTAATACTTTTATGCCGTTTTTGAGGGTACTGCGTTGGATATCAGGGAATTTGGCTTCAGCTGTGGCCCCAAGCCCGGGAATTTTGGAGCGATCAGCTTCTTTGCCGGAAACACTGTAATCAGCGAATGGTGTACATGTCAGGACAAACCGGCCATCCAGCATCCATCTTTTAGCCGACGCAAGAAGGTCTTTTGAAGTGGCGGAGTTGTATAATTGCAGCATTTTTTTATAATAATCTGCAGAATTGCCAAGTACCTCATTGGAGGCGAGTAAATCACTTTTACCGCCAAAACCACCGATACGTTCCAGCCCTTTAATAAAACCTGCGAAATAAGCCGCTTTTACCCGTTTCATTTCGTCTTCCGTCGGCCCGGTGGCTAAAAATTCGGTTAAGACTTCATTAATGGCGGTCTCTACTTCTTCCAGGGTATGTCCCTGTTTAACCCGCGCACCAATAAACAGGTTACCTGCAATTTCGGACGGGCCATTGAAGCAGAACACACTGGTGGAAATTTGTTTGTCGTAAACGAGTTTTTTGTAGAGGCGGCTGTTTTTGCCATTACCAAGAACGTCGCTGACCAGGTCAAGATATACGTTATCGGGAGTTCCCCATTGTGCAGTATTCCACACCATTACGACTTGTGGCTCAGGTACGCGGTCCTGAAAAGTAGCGCGGGTTTCGCCGGTGCGTTTTGGGATATTTATACCCGGGCGGGCAATAGTGGGTCCGGCGGGAATATTGCCGAAGTACTGGAGCACTTTTTCATAAGCAGCTTCGGGCGTGATATCTCCAGCCACCACAAGTACCGCGTTTGCGGCGCCGTAGTAGGTTTTGAACCACTCGTGAACGTCTTCCAGTTTGGCTGCATTAAGGTCTTCCATTTCACCGATGACCGTATGGCCGTATGGGTGATATGGAGGGAACATTTCTTTTTGAATGATATCCCAGCCTTTTGCATAAGGTTGGTTTTCGCCCTGGCGTTTCTCATTTTGCACTACTCCGCGCTGCTCATCCAGTTTGGCCTGGTCAATTGCGCCGATCAAGTGTCCCATTCGGTCACTTTCGAGCCAAAGCACCTGATCGAGGGCATTGACGGGGACATTTTGGAAATAGTTGGTGCGGTCTTCATTGGTGGTACCATTCAGCTCTGTGGCTCCAATAGATTCCAATGCCTGAAAATAGTCAGTATTGAAGTTTTCAGAGCCGTTGAACATCAGGTGTTCGAACAGGTGTGCAAAACCCGATTTGCCCAGCCGCTCATTTTTAGACCCTACGTGGTACCAAATGTTTACCGCAACAATTGGTGCTTTATGGTCCTCATGAACCACTAAACGTAAGCCGTTAGGCAAAATAAATTTTTTGTAAGGAACATCAATGTCGTCAGGATTGAAGTTTTGGGCAAATACGGAGGCCTGTGCAACAACAATTACAGCAGCCAGTATTGCCAAAAGGCGTAAGTTTTTCATACTTAATATTAAGGATGTGGTGAAAACAAGTGCTAATGTTGCAAAGCAACAAAACAAACAGACAAAAGATTGGATAAAAGGTTGATTTTATCGGGTAAATGGAAGGAATTAAGCTATGAGTTATAAGCTATGCCTTATAAGCTATGCGTTATGCGTTTTGTAGGGTGTGCTGTGGTGTCAGATCTCGGAGTCCGCTCAAAAAATAGTAAAATAATGGAAACACTCACCCTTTTTTAAAAAAAGCAGCCGTCCCGGGGAATCCCGAAACGGCTGCTTTTTTTAAAACTTGAAAAAATTACTTCAGTTTGAAAGTGGTAGTACCCACTTTGTAGCCTTTGTTATAAATTTCAACAGTATACTGTCCTTTGATGAAGTTGGCGCCTGGGAGCCAGTTACCACAAAGATCAGTTTCTTCATTATTATAATTAGTAGTAGCAATTGTGGTGTAACGGAATTCGGCATCTGCTTTTTTATCACGGGACACACCGGAACCTAAAGCATCATTCAGCAGTGGTGTTCCTGTGGGGTCAATGATAATGATGTGAAAAGTCTCCTGACCGGCATCAGTTACTTCATTGGCTTCCGTACGGAAACAAATATTCACTTTATCCACTTTTTTAGCCTTGGCTTTGGCTTTTTCCTTGCTGCCACGGATATCAATTGGTTTTGCTTCGATGTTTTTTACATCAATAGCAGAACCACGGTCCGCTTTTTTGCTCAGCACTGTTTTTTCTGCCTCTAATTGCGTTTTTTCAGAAATCAATGCAGCTTTTGCCTGACTAGTGCTTTGCAATTCACTTTGAGTCTGGTTCAAAGAAGTGGAAAGCTGTTCTTTTTCTACCGTCAGGGATGAATTTCTTTGCGTGAGGTCGCCCACCTGAGATTTCAGGTTTTCAATTTCAGCAAGGTATTCTTTTTTCTGACTTTCCAACCTGGCGAGGGCGGAACGGTAATCTTTTTTGTCGCGGATTAATTGGTCAATCTGCGTTTTCTGGGAAGTCATCGCATTTACCTGCTCATTAATTTTAGCGTCAAGTTCTGCGTTGATTCCTTTTTGTTGTTCCAGTTCTGCTACAGCAGTGTTGTACTTGTTCTCAACATCAGCAAGTGCTGCTTTTTGCTGGTCGAAATTCATTTCCAGATTGGCCAGATCCTGTCCCGTTCTATATTTGCCAACGGCAAGGTAAATAGTGGTACCAAGGAGAAGGGCAATCGCGATACCAGCCATCGTCAAAAGACGTTTTTGACTGTCGTTGTTGTTGTTACCGCCCGCACCATAAGGAGTGGGTGTAGTGGGCTGATTAAAATTAGTTGTGCTCATACTTCGTGTGTTGTAAAAAAGGTTTACGTTAAAGACAATGTCAATCTTTAGTTCATAGGCGATAACCTTCTTCAGTACAGCTTGGGTATTAGTTGATGTGAAAATAAAGTTGGCTTTTTAAAGATTTGCCAT
>JBILHQ010000057.1:0-27122 GCA_044350415.1 Saprospiraceae bacterium
TGAGTCCGGCTAACCTGGCATTACATTACGGGCAGAGTATTTTTGAGGGTATGAAGGCGTCTAAAATTGGTAACGAACCTTTTTTATTCCGTGCTGGTATGCACGCCCGCCGGTTTAATGTCTCTGCGGAGCGCATGTGTATGCCTACGCTCCCGGAAGATTTATTTCTGCAGGCTATAAAAATGCTGGTGGACCTTGACCGCTCCTGGATACCCGATACAGAAGGCCACGCCTTGTATATTCGTCCGGTGATGTTTGCAACCGATGAGTATTTCGGTGTTCATGCTTCTGAAAAATACCGTTTTGTCATATTTACCGGACCAGTAGGCCCGTATTATTCCAAGCCTGTTTCGCTGTGGGTGGAAGAAGTATTTACCCGCGCTTCCCAGGGCGGTGCCGGCGAGGCCAAATGTGCTGGTAACTACGGAGCCTCTCTGTTGCCTGCGAAGCGCGCCAAAATGGCGGGTTATGATCAGGTAATGTGGATGGATGCGGTGGAGAAAAAGTATGTTCAGGAAGTGGGTACCATGAATCTTTTCTTTGTGATGGATGGTAAAGTAATCACACCAACCACCACAGGGACGATCCTTCGCGGTATCACCCGCGATTCTATTGTAACCTTGTTGAAAGAGTGGGGCTATACAGTGGAAGATCGCCTTTTAAGCATCACCGAAATCGCTGATGCTTATGGCCGCGGCACTTTGGAAGACTGTTTTGGAACAGGAACTGCCGCGGTGGTAAGTCACGTAAGTTCTATCACCTGGCGCGACCGCAAAATGGAACTTTCACCATCTGACGAAAAAAATCGACCGTTGAGTTTCCGCCTGAAAAATCATTTCTCCCGTTTACGGATGGGACAGGAACCTGATACGTTCCATTGGTTACAGTCTTGCGCGAATTCCGGCGTGATGGAACAAATTACTACCAGCGCAACAATAACGATATAATACAATACGAAGATCAGATATTAAAAAAAGCAACGCGGGAAACTGCGTTGCTTTTTTTTATGTTAATGCCATTTCTGAATTGGATTGTAAACATACTGCTCCATTTTTTTTAGCAGTGTTTCGGGTGTGTTTTCAATAATACACAACTCCTTATTTTGCTCTTTCAGAAAACCAAATTTTACCATATTATCCAACATCCCAATCAGCGGACCGTAGTAGTTTTCCACGTTTAGTAAGCCAATGGGTTTATGGTATTGGTGCAATTGGGCAAGGGTAAGCGCTTCAAAAAGTTCGTCCATGGAGCCGTAACCACCCGGCATAGTGATTACGCCATCTGTATCTTTGAGCAATAAATCCCGCCTTTCCGACATTGTTTCGACCACGTGCATGTCATACACACCGGCATGGCCCAGTTCAAGGCCATTGAGTTGGTGGGTAATAATTCCGGTAATTTGTCCGCCATGTTCGAGTACCGCATCGGCGATGACACCCATTAAACCGACACTGCCGCCGCCGTACACAACCCGAATGTTTTTCTCGGCCAGTAATTTTCCTAATTCTTTTGCGGCATTTTCGAAAAAAGGCATATTACCTTTGTTCGCTCCGCAGTAAACAGCTATTGACTTCATTGTTGTAATTTTAGCCGCGAAATTAGTTATTTTGGTGCAATTCACCGTGTTATTCTCTACTTTTACTCATATTTTATTCATTATTTAACCGTGTATTTATCTATGAAATCTCAGCCTATTAGATTTTTTTTGCTATTATTTCTCTTTTTCAGCGCATTTAATCATCTGAACAGCCAAAATTCCCTTATTGAAGACCATGTTATTAATTTGCAGCAAGCCGGGGTGGTTTTCGAACCTTTTCCCAGTTTGTTCACTGCCAAGTCTGGGTATAAAGAACCCAAAAATGACCTGGAACGCAACGCACAACGGCTTCGGCTGAATAAAAGTGTATTGGGTAATGTGGAAAGTAACCGTCCGGAAGCTATTCGATTGTCGGTTCCTTTCAATGGACAAATACTTGAAATTGACCTTTATAAGGCACCTGCATTGACCGATAATTTTACAGTTATGTCGGGAAATTGGGAGCAGCAATCTTACAGGCCGGGCGTGTATTACAGAGGTATCATCAAAGGGGTGTCACAATCATTAGCGGCCATTAGTTTTTTTGATAATGAAATGATGGGAGTGATTTCTCATCCGGAGTGGGGCAATCTGAACCTTGGCCACATGGATGGAAATACGGATGATACAGATTATGTACTGTACAGTGATGCTTTTTTGCCACCGATGCCTTTTGCAGATTGTGTGGCCCGCGAATCCGGGGAACCCACTAAACCCCCGGAAATGAACGCCCCGGAAGTAGCAGGCTGCGTGCGTATCTTTTTTGAAGCCGATTATGCCTTGTACCTGAATAAGGGCTCCGTGAGCGAAACAGTTAACTATGTCACCGGTTTTTTTAATGTGATTGCTACTATTTATGCCAATGAAGCAGTGTCCATCGCCATGTCACAAGTCTATGTATGGACTTCGCCCGACAGTTATTCCACATCCAGTAGTGGCACCGCATTAAATCAATTTGTCAGTTTCAGAACATTGTTTGACGGTGATTTGGCGCATTTGGTGGCTTTAGGGGGAAATGGACTGGGTGGGGTTGCCTATCTTAACGTGCTGTGCAATAATTCACTGAATTACGGGTACAGTAATATCAATAGTACTTTTCAGGCTTTTCCTACCTATTCGTGGACTATCAATGTAGTGGCCCACGAACTTGGGCACAATTTTTCTTCGAATCATACGCACTGGTGTGGCTGGCCGGGCGGCGCTATCGATAACTGCGGTCCCACCGCTGGCTATCCCACTGAAGGTACTTGTGCCGACGGACCGGTTCCAACGAATGGGGGGACAATAATGAGTTATTGTCATTTAGTAGGAGGTGTGGGGGTCAATTTTTCCAATGGTTTCGGAACTAATCCGGGCAATGCCATCAGGACTGCCACCACAAGTGCGCTTAATGCCACCTGTATCGTAGCCACCTGTCCGTCAGGTTCCTGTACCGCTCCAACAGCATTGACGGTGACGGCGTTGACGATCAGCAGTGCGACGATTGGCTGGAACGCTGTGGGAGGAGCACTTTCTTATGATTTACAATACCGTACCGCTGGAAATGGCACCTGGACGACGGTTGCGGGCGCTACTAATCCTTTTGTTATTAATGGATTAATTGCATCCACCTTATATGAGGTGCAGGTACGCACTAATTGCAGCGGAAGTTCGTCGCCTTACTTCGTTGGAGCGCTTTTCAAAACGAATTCGTCTCCTTGTCCAGAACCGTCCGGATTAAATACTACTGCTGTTAGCAGCACCTCAGTGAACCTCAATTGGACCGAGAACGGCTCTGCCACTTCCTGGGATGTACAATATGGATTATCCGGTTTTTCACTGGGCGCTGGAACGATTGTGAATACATCGGTACGTCCCTACCTGTTGGCTGGTCTGATACAGGCAACCATTTATAGTTATTATGTCCGTTCTGCCTGCGGTGGAGGGTTGGGCAACAGCAGTTGGGTAGGCCCATTTGTTTTCACCACCCCAATTGCCAACGACCTTTCCACTGGTGCCGTCACTCTTATTGTTAATCAGGCATGTACTGGAAATATTTATACCAATGAAGGTTCCGGAGTTACGGCTGGGGAGTTTAGTCCGTCGGTGGCCAATGGTGGCTATTGGTATACGGGTGCCAGTAATACAGTGTGGTTTAAATTTTTGGCACCCGCATCGGGCTCCGTTTTAGTCACTACCGATGTCAGTCCGTTGGGAACTTTGGAAGATACTCAAATTGCCCTTTACAATAATGAATCTCCTGGGACGATTGATAACTTATTGGTATCCAATGAAGATGGAGGTGTGTTGTCGCCTGGCTATGCAGCCTATGGATACTATAGTGGCCTTACTTCCGGAACCTTCTATTACATTCAGGTAGATGGCTGGAATACGGATATTGGCAATTTTTGTATTGAAGTAAAAGAGAGTTTTGCATTGCCTTCTCCCTCCACCTGTACCTCCTATACCCAGACATCAGTAACAGGAAATACGGCTCCCGGAAAGTGGTTCAATATTTACACCAAACCTCCTAATACAGGAGATATTGGATTGCCGGTTGCTGCTGTGAAAAGTTCCGTAGACTTAGGAACAGTGACGGTTCAGGAAATCAAAAATGCAACGGTGCCTACCTCTGCAAGTGGCATAAAATATATGCAACGGTATTATAATTTTGAGTGCACCCAGAATGCTGCAGCTTCCAAACAGATCAGGTTATTTTACACCAATACCGAACTGGATGCCTTGAAAACAGCGACTGGCCTGCTGTCCAATACCGCAGAGGATTTGAATATCTCCCATTACGACGGCACCAACGAGAATTGTTCACCTTCTGACAATGCCAACACTGGTTTTAGTACCATCACTGCAGTGGCAGCTCAAAGTATTGGCAGTTCGGGGTACTTTTACTTAGATTATACTTCTCCTTCTTTTTCAGAAATGGGGGCAATGTTTGGAACGGTGGCTTTACCATTGGATCTATTATCTTTTACGGGTGCTGCTGAGCTGGATTTTAATGCTGTACAATGGACGGTAGATCATGAAAAAGCAGTCCTGGGATACGATTTGCAACGTTCCGTCAATGGACATGATCAATGGGAATCGGTTAATCACCAGCCTACTGGGTTACGCAATTATGCGTTTGAGGATAAAAATCCTTCCCAAATCTCCTATTACAGATTATCAGTGGAAGAGGCAGACGGTAAAATATACTACTCTTCAATTATTACCATAGTGCGGGCAACTATTGATGGTATTCAGGGCATTTCGCCTAATCCTGCACAGCAAACCATTTTTGTGGAGTACAATGCTTCTCATGAGCAACCGGTTTTGTTCAGCATCTTTGGCTATGATGGACGGTTATTGTCGACTCAGCAAATTGATATCCTTAAAGGGACTAATCTTATTCCATTTGATATCGCTCTTTTGCCTCCAGGTGTTTACTACTGCACGACCAATTCCGGTAAAGGAATGCAGTTTGTTAAGTTGTAGTTGATTCTTTTTGGTACCACTCTAAAAGCCGGTCATTGAGCGAAGCCGAAATGACCGGCTTTTAGAGTGGTACCAAAAAGATATTCCATAAATCAGTACTCCTGCCTAAAAAAATTACAATTTTTGGCCGGGTCGCCTCCCTCCGCAACAAGTTTTTATCTTTGCCCCAAAATTATTCTGCTATGCAAGCCTTTTCTTCATTTTTCAGGGGGATACCTGTTTTTCTTTTATTGATCACTGCGCTGTCATCAGGGGCACAAAAAGCCACTCCCTTTGAACAACGCCTGAAAGGTTTTGATCAGCGGAAGTCCTTGACCGACAACACTGTTATCAATGGGCTTTCCCCTGAAAGTATTGGACCTTCTGTATTCTCCTGCCGGGTGACCGACGTGGACGTTAATCCAACCAATCCGGCCGAAATGTATGTGGCTTATGCTTCTGGAGGGTTATGGTATTCGGCCAATTATGGTACTACTTTCACCCCTGTTTTTGACCACGAAGCGAGTATGACCATTGGTGATATTGCGGTAGACTGGACTAAAGGCGTAATATGGGTAGGTACGGGTGAAGCCAACAGCAGTCGGTCGTCTTACGCTGGTACAGGAATCTACCGGAGTGCTGACGGCGGCAAGACGTGGGAGTGGCGTGGATTGCCGGAAAGTCATCATATTGCACGAATCGTTTTGCATCCTACCAATCCAAATGTTATTTGGGTGGCTGTATTAGGACATTTATACACGCCTAATACCGAACGCGGCGTATTTCGCAGCGCTGATGCCGGAACAACCTGGCAAAGAACGTTATTTGTAAATGAAACATCGGGGGCTATTGACCTGTGTGTGGACCCCAATGCACCCAATACTGTTTATGCAGCTACCTGGCAAAAAGAACGGAGCGCCTGGAATTTTTCTGGTGCTGGTGCAGGTTCGGGTATCTGGAAAAGCACTGACGGCGGTGTAACTTTTGCAAAGACAAGCGGCGCCGGATCGGGATTTCCTGATGGCGGAAATACAGGAAGAATTGGGTTGGCTGCAGGGTTGAAGGACGGGAAAACCGTCCTTTATGCTTGTGTGGATAATCAAAACCCAAAACCGGAAACCATCTCCACCGACGTCAAAGACGCAATTACAAAAGACCAGTTGCGCGGAATGAGTGCTGCTGATTTTGGTAAATTGGACGATGATAAATTAACTGAATTCTTAAAATTCAATGACTTCCCGGAAAAATACTCTGCTGCCAAACTCAAGGGATTGGTGGCTAAAGGTAAAATAATGCCGGTAACGCTGGTAGATTTTCTCGAAGATGCCAATAATAAGCTGTTTGATACCAATTATACCGGTGCCGAAGTCTATCGCTCAGAAGATGGCGGGGCTTCCTGGAAGAAAACGCATGAAATGGCATTGGAACAAATGAACTTTACCTATGGGTATTATTTTTCCAATATAAGATGTATGCCGAATAATGCCGATCAGGTATATCTACTTGGCTTTCATATTATTAAGTCGGATGACGGTGGAAAAAACTGGACAAAGATCAGTAAAGACAATGTCCATCCTGATCACCACGCACTTTGGCTGCATCCCTCCAAACCAGGTCTTTTGTACAATGGTAATGACGGCGGGTTGAATATTTCCTGGGACAATGGTGCATCCTGGATTCTATGCAATAACCCTCCGGTCGGCCAATTTTATGCCATTGCAGTCGATGAAGACGAACCCTACAATGTATATGGCGGCGCACAGGACAACGGCGTTTGGGTAGGACCATCTGATTATACGCAAAGTGAAAGCTGGCACCAAAATGGACAGTATCCTTATAAAGAACTTATGGGCGGCGATGGAATGCAAGTGGCTGTGGATACCAGAGATAATATTACGGTGTATACTGGTTATCAGTTTGGGAATTATTTTCGGATTAACCGAAAAACAGGTGCCACAAAATCCATTACTCCTAAACACGATCTGGGCGAACGCCCGCTTCGTTTTAACTGGCAAACGCCCATTCATTTGAGCAGCCACCAGCAGGATGTTTTGTATTTTGGCGCCAACCGGTTATATCGCTCTTTTGACAAAGGTGAAAACTGGGAAGCGATTTCCGGCGATCTTACTAATGGCGGAAAAACCGGTAATGTTCCTTTTGGTACTTTGAGTGCTATCCATGAAAGTCCCTTGAAATTTGGCCTGCTGTATACAGGCTCTGATGATGGATTGGTGAACGTCAGCAAGGATGGCGGCGATACCTGGACGCGTATATCTGCGGGTTTTCCACAGGGATTATGGGTGTCGCGCGTGCAGGCATCTGCGCACGAAAAAAGTAGGGTATATCTCTCTTTGAATAATTTCCGGAACGATGATTTTAGCCCCTATTTGTATGTTTCAGAAGATTATGGCAAGCAATGGACTCGTATTGGCGCTGATTTGCCTTTAGAGCCGATCAATGTGGTCAAGGAAGACCCCGTCAATCCTGATCTGATTTACGTGGGAACTGATCATGGGGTATACATTTCAGTAAACCGCGGACAATCTTTTTCGGCTATTCCCGAGGGAATACCTGCCGTTCCGGTCCACGATTTGGTTATTCAGAACAAGGCGAAAGATTTGGTGATTGGCACACATGGCCGCTCTCTATATAAGATGCCTGTTGGCGCTTTACAACAACTGACAAGCGAGGTGAAGGGTGAGGTGCTTGCCATTTTTGATCTCCAGAAAATCCGTTTTTCCAAAGGATGGGGAAAGAAATCGCCCTGGAATGAAACAAAAGAGCCCAAAATGCCTGTTGTCTTTTATGCTTCCACCGCCGGAAAATTGGATTGGTCGGTTAAACTTAAGGATGGACCGGAAGTGCAACGCAGGAGTTTTGACGCCCAAAAAGGCATTAATAAGTTCGTTTATAACCTGGATATCCGGGCTGATGCGCTTAAGAATTACACCAAAAAAGTAAATGAAGGGATAAAAGATGTTAAAAAAGCAGTGGATCCGCAAAAGGCAGACTCTGGTAAAATTTACTTACAAAAAGGCACGTACACGCTTACCCTGGAACAAGGCGGTAAATCAGTTCAAAAAGATTTCGTAGTGGAATAATGGAAAAATTATCAATGCAGGCTTTGGGCCGTAAGTCTGTGAATGATTTTAAATCAGGCGAAAAAATGCCTTTTGTTTTTGTCCTGGATAATATCCGTTCGGGGCTCAATATCGGCTCCATTTTCCGAACTGCCGATGCTTTTGCTTTTACCAAAGTGTTACTGTGTGGCATAACCGCACAGCCACCCCACCGGGAAATATTAAAAACTGCCCTGGGAAGCACAGACTCTGTAGAATGGGAATGGTTTGAAAATACACCAGCAGCTATTAACGCGTTAAAATCAGCAGGTTATAAAGTTTTTGCGGTAGAACAAACCAGTGCGCCGATATGGCTGCAAGACTTGATGGTCGGTGAAAACGAAAAAATAGCCTTTGTTCTGGGTAATGAAGTCGATGGAGTGGACACCGATGCGCTGGCGCTGTGCGACGGAGCGATTGAAATTCCGCAATATGGCACCAAGCATTCCCTGAATGTGTCGGTTGCAGCCGGGATAGTGGCATGGGAGGCAGTGCGGTTAATGCCGCGTTTAGCGAATAAGACATGAATGGGCAACCAGACGCGGCATTGGTGATCAGTTGATCTACCAGATATTCACTTCTGCCTCCAGTTCCACCCCAAACTGTTCCTTTACGGAAGCAATGATATCGTGTGCCAATTGTTTCACTTCTGCGCCATTGGCATTGCCATGATTGACGAGCACTAACGCCTGTTTTTCATAACAGCCCGTATTGCCTACTCTTTTGCCTTTCCAGCCACATTGCTCGATGAGCCAGCCTGCTGGAATTTTTACGCGATGGTTAGGGAGTGGAAAACCAGGGGCTTGTGGATAGGTAACCCTTATCCGGTTCAGCACTTCGGCCGGCACTTCCGGGTTTTTGAAAAAACTGCCGCAATTCCCGATTTTGGCCGGGTCGGGGAGTTTGGACGACCGGATTCGAACAACCGCTTCGCTTATATCTGCGATAGTTGGTTTTCCGGCCAATGGCATGATTTCCAAAGTCTTAGCAATGTCTCCGTAAGAGATATTCATCCGGTGTTGGGTGGTGGTAAGTGAAAAAACGACCGACGTGATAATAAAACGCCCTTTGGCCCAATGTTTAAAAATGCTGTCTCTGTAACCGAATGCGCATTGTTTGCGGTTGAACACTTTTTGGCTGCCATCTTCCAGATCTGTGGCATACAGGCGCACAAAAACATCTTTAACTTCTACACCATATGCGCCGATATTTTGCACAGGAGAGGCGCCGACAGTCCCTGGAATCAGGCTCAGGTTTTCGACACCGCCATAATTGTTTTGGACGGCCCATTGTACAAATTCATGCCATTTTTCACCACCACCGACTTGGACATGAACTTTATTTTTCCACTGGCGGACGATATTTTTTCCTTTGATTTCGTTGCGAATGAGCAGTCCCCCGGGGTCATGGGTGAATAAAATATTGCTGCCACCGCCCAATACCCGTTTGGGCTGAAGGCCTGATTTAATGGCCAGGGTCACCTCGTGTACCGATCGTACTGCAATGAAATGAGCGGCTTTTGCCGGAAGGCCGAAGGTATTATAGCGTAATAAATCTTTATTTTGCTCCATAAATCTTTATTTTAGGCAAGATGCTTGCTGTTGAAGAAGGCCCACTTGTTGCACATTATAATCTTCATATCCGGTGCTCCAGGCTACCCGAATTTGATCCAGCTCCATTTTTTCTAATTTTTTGAATACCCCTGACTGAAAAGGATATTGCCCAGTGAAGACAGCCACTCCTTGTTCGGCGTCAAATCGCACTTCCTGGTTACTTTCATTGAAAAGGGTGATGATTTCGCCATTAATAAATTTCAGGGAAACAATGCTTCTGGCAGGCAATCCACCAAAAGACCTTCGTGCAGTGGCATCTTTGATCGTAAATTGAAGCAGCAGCACTCCACCCGAAGCATCACTTGCCAATGCCGCTTTACAGGTGATATGCGGTTGGCTGGCTGGCAGTATTTTTTTCATTACCGCGTTAGTATAACGGAACAACTCGGCGTATTGCATTTCCCGGTAAACATTCCCTGTGAATTCATCCCTTCGGTTCACGCCTAATTTGCAAGTTGGCTGAGGCGGATTCAACATGACGTCATTGGCTGGATTGTATTTCGAGAAATGGGGTTTCTCCGGCAATTTTCCCTTCGTTTTTTTCTTCTGAGGCTTCTCGTTGCCAGGTTCTTCTGTTGTTGGCGTGGCCACAGTGTCTGGTTCTGGTGGCAGCAGTTGGACTACCGGAGCAGGCGGTTCGGGAGCGGGTGGGGGAGGAGCAGTGAGTATGTTCCATGTTTGCTGGAGGCTATTCCCTTTTTTTATTAATTTAGACAGGTTTTTTCGCCTGTCCTGGGGGGGCATGGCGTTTGTTTTTTCTGAAAAAGCAACAGCACTGCTGGATTCTTTTAGCGCCTGTTTGCCTTTTCGTTCGCCGGCTTTGGCTGTTTTCAGATTATCTTTTAATTGCTTCACTATTTCTTTAGCGACCGTGGAATCCTGCATTGCCATGGCAAGCGCCTCTTCGCCAGTCAATCGTTTCGCTGACAATTCTGCACAATATTGATTTAAAAGCACACTTAATTGAGTGATTTTTTCACCTGCAACACCAGCTGCGGTATTCACTTGCCAGTCTGCCAGACTGTCTAAGTGGTGGTTGGGCAGCCAGGTTTTTACGGAGTCGGCAAAAGCGATGGAATCAGCTGGGGTAATCATCGTTTCATTTTGTGCCTGGCAAGTAAGGAAAAGAAACAGCAACAAAAAAGTGATCCCATTGTCTTTAAATAATAGAACCATTAAATTTGAAAAAATTCGCTTGTTTATATTCACAATTTTTCGCATTTTTGCATTAAACTTGTTGTGGTGGAAGCATCCGAACTATTAAGTCAGGCGCTTTTTGTCTGATGGAAGGTCATTTTGGAGTCCATTGTATCGCTACGGACTCCAAAAGAGCCGGAAAACAGATCATTCCGCAAAGCGGGAGTGGCCGCATAGGCTCCCATCGCAACAAGTATAATAAATAAATGGCAAAAATAACCTAATTTTTTTAACTGCTCCACAACCCTGCTTCTTGAAGATACAATTCTTCATCTTAATACACTTCGATGTTCAAAAGTCCTTTACATATAACACTGACCATATTCATCATCTTAATAAGCCTGTGCTTCATACAGTGCGGGCCGGAAACCCCAACAACAAAATTAATGGAATTCAAAAAAATTGAGATTACCTATCCGTTCTCCCAACGTGATACCACCGTGTCGGAGAATTACTTCGGTACCACTGTAAAAGATCCGTATCGATGGCTGGAAGACGACCAAAGTGAAGCAACCAAAGACTGGGTTCGAAAACAGAATATCGTGACCAACGGATATCTTAGCCAAATCCCTTTCCGGGACAAAATTTTAAACCGCCTCTCTGCCATCTGGAATTTTGAAAAGTTTAGTACGCCATTTCAGAGGGCTAACCGATATTATTATTTTAAAAATGACGGGTTACAAAATCAAAGTGTGCTGTACATGCAGGAAAATTTCAACAGCCTGCCGCTGATGATTCTGGACCCCAATAGATTTAGTAAGGATGGAACGGCCTCCCTGCAGGAATTCAGTTTTTCGAAAGACGGCCGCTACCTGGCCTACGCGGTCAGTGAAGGTGGTTCTGACTGGCGCACGATCAAAGTCAAGGACCTGTTGACCTCCGAATTGCTGCGTGATGAAGTTAAGTTTGCTAAATTTACGGCTATTCAATGGCTGGGAAATGGATTTTTTTACAGCCGGTATCCAGAACCCAAGCCTGGAGATGAGAGGAAAGCAGCCAATAAAAATTCCACCATTTTCTTCCATACCCTGGGTGATTCGCAGGAGAAGGACCAGTTGATTCATGAAGATCCGGATCATCCTGATTACTATTTTCACGCGGGCACCACAGAAGATGAACAATTTGTATACCTGGTTTCGAGTCAAAGTACCAGTGGAAATACATTAGCCATTAAAAATGTAAGTAAAGGTGAAAATACCTTTCGGCAGATTGTTACAAGTTTTGAAAATGATTTTAGCATGATCGATAATATCGGGGACGATGTATTTCTGCTGACTAATCATCAGGCCCCCAACGGTCGGTTAGTGCGCATCAACGACCAGCATTTATCGGAAAAGGATTGGACAAACTTTATTCCGGAAGATTCTGCTGACGTGCTGAGTATGGTGACATTTTGCGGCGATAAAATCATTTGTAATTATCTGCACAATGCCAGTAGTGCGCTTAGGGTATTTGACCGGAATGGTCACCTGATAAAAGAACTGGTGTTGCCGGAGATCGGAACAGTTGGTGCCGTGGAGGGGCGAAAATCTGACACCTTAGCCTTCTTTTCCTTTCAATCTTTTTTGCGACCCAATACGATTTATGTATTAGATATCAATACTTTATCCTTCCAGGTATTTAAATCGCCTAAAATTGATTTTAACGCCGATGCCTTTATTACCGAGCAAGTATGGTACCCAAGCAAGGATGGGACCCCAATTCCGATGTTCATCAGCCGCAAAAAAAATATTGCTTATGATGGTTCTAATCCCACATTGCTGTACGGTTATGGCGGATTCAATATTTCGTTGACACCATCCTTCTCTGCCTCCAAGGCTGTTTTACTGGAAAGTAACGGCATTTTTGCCGTGGCGAATATCCGTGGCGGTGGCGAATTTGGGGAAAAATGGCACAAGGGCGGTATGGTTTTACAAAAGCAAAATGCTTTTGATGATTTTATTGCCGCTGCCGAATTCCTCATGGAAAAAAAATATACGGCACCTGACCGTTTAGCCATTGAAGGGGGATCTAATGGCGGGTTGCTGGTTGGAGCATGTATGACCCAGCGCCCTGACCTTTTTGGCGTTTGTTTCCCAAGGGTTGGTGTGTTGGATATGCTGCGGTACCACAAGTTTACCATTGGGTACGCGTGGGCAGTAGACTACGGGCGAAGTGATGCCAATGAAACCGAATTCAAATACCTTTATCGATATTCGCCGCTCCATAATATCAAAAAATGTGCATATCCCTCCACGATGATTACCACTGCTGATCATGACGATAGGGTAGTGCCGGCCCATTCCTTCAAATTCGCCGCTACATTGCAGGAACACCAGCAGGGCGATCATCCCACAATCATCAGGATTGATACCAGCGCTGGCCATGGTGCCGGTAAGCCAACCAATAAATTATTGGAAGAAGCCGCTGATATGCTTGGCTTTATGCTGTATCAAATGAAAGTAAATTATTGATATGAATAATGGATTCATTTAAGAGTATTGATCTGCCCTGCTGTTGAACTTCTTATTCATTCCTTAATAACCCTGCTTTGGGCCCACAGCACAACAACGCATCAAGCATCGATAACCCGGGCAAAAAGCCATGCCGCTCTTCAAAAACCTGCGGATACGGCTGCATCTTAATTTCCGGCATAGCCGTGGCTCCCTGAAAGGTTTCCGTGCGGTTAACTGTTCCGGTCCATTTTATTTTTTTTATCAAAAAATGGATCAACGACAGGTTGAAATCGAACAGGAAGACCTCTTGTTTTTCGAAAAAACGCACGAGCTCTCCTTCGTAATGTTCAAAATAAGGTGCATTGCCATAAGCCGTCCGGATAGACCGCCAATGGTTTTTGGGCCAATCTTCTCTATAAGCAATCCGGACATCCTGAATGGGTGTTTGCTGGTGTTTCCCTTTTTCCAATGGAATACTCAACATCTGCACGCCATTTGGACCGGCAATCAGGCACCGGTTGCGCCAGCCTCCTTTTTGGTAACTTTCCTGCGCCTCTACCGCAAAGGAGGATACCTCTCCAATCGCCCCAAACCAGGATACTGGTGGCAGGTAAGCTGTTGTTAATACTATATCAACCGGAGCATTTATCATAGCACTTCCATCGCATTAGACAAATCCTCCCACAACCATTCCGGTTCTTCCAGCCCGATATAAAACCGGCAAAATGTCCAGGGAATGGGCGGGTCTGTTCTGCCTGGAATATTATAAAAACCAATCGTTGGAATCAGGAGTGATTCATGGCCTCCCCAGGAAACGGCCATTAAAAATCGCTTGATTCGATGAATGAATGCCTCCATTTTGGCAGGGTCACCGGTTTTGAACTGTACAGAAAAAAGCCCGCTGCAGCCACTCATTTGCCGCATGGCAAGTTCGCGCTGTGGAAAACTATGGTGGAACGGGTACCATATTTTTTCCACTTTGGGGTGACCATCCAATTTGTTAATCAGGTATTGTGCACTTTCGCCACTGCGTTGCACCCGTAACTGAAGGGTGCGTAATCCTCTGATAACCAGCCAGGCATCGTGCGGGCTCAAAATACCGCCGAGGGTCATGAGTTCTGATTCAAAAATTTTTTTGATCATTGCATTCGATCCGCACAGCACACCTACCACTACATCCGAATGACCACTCAGGTATTTTGTGCCGGAATGTACCACGATATCAATACCAAAAGTGGCGGGATTCTGGTAAAGCGGCGAACTATAGGAGTTGTCGATAACCGTAACAATGCCATGTTGTTGGGCCAATGCCGCACATGCCGCGAGATCCTGGCACTCATAAGTCAGGGTATTCGGACTTTCAAGGTAAAGTACTTTGGTTTCCGGTCTGATAGCCGCTGCAATCGCCTGAATATCAGAACCATCCACAAAAGTATGGTCCACTCCGAAGCGCGCCAGGAATTTCTTTAACAGGGCGGTGGTCCAGGAATAAGGTGCATTCTGGCAAATAATATGATCGCCGGCACTTACATTGCCGATTACAGCCGCAGCAACAGCACCTGCACCACTGGAGAAGACCAAAGCGTTTTCTGTTTTTTCCAGCGCTGCTAGTTTCTTGCGGAGAATTTCTACCGTTGGGTTATTTCCCCGGGTATATACGTGCTGGTTTAATTCATCGGAAAATGATTCCCGAAATGCCTGAAGATTGGGGAATACAAAATTACTGGATTGGATAATGGGAGGTGCGACGGCGTTAAAATATTGATCGCGGTCTTCTCCAAGATGTATAAGAATCTCACTGAGTGTCATGATATTTTATTTAAGGGGGCAAAAATATCCTGTTTTTTGGTACGTTTGTGTTGTTATTTTTTGAATTCATTGAATTAGTTTTTGAGGGGAAGTTTTGCGCTTCAGTTTTTCGCCTGATTAGACCAATAATATTTTACTATGAGACTACTTACCATATCCTTTTTTGCATCGGTTATTTCATTGCTTTTTGTTTTTCAGGGTTGTGGCGGTACGCGCTCGGCTCAAAAGCCCAACAAACCCAATACTGGTGTTCCCGGAAAAAAGCCAGTCCCAGTGCCGTCCCCAGTCCCGCCCCCCATTGTCCCGCCCGACAAAAAAATTGATCCTGTTCCGGCAAATTCCGGCAAAAAAGATACTTATAAAATCGCCATTTTATTACCATTCTTAACCAGTCAATATGATGGAGTGAGCAGAGAAGTACCCGAAAAAAGCCGCCTTGCATTGCAGTATTATGGAGGTATACAATTGGCTTTCAATACAATATCTCAGAAAACAGGTTACCCTAATCTGGTAGTGGATGTGCTTGATGCACCAGCTACCGACGCGGAATTTGCATTGGTGATGAAGAATCCGAAACTTACCAAAGCGCAAGTAATATTGGGGCCATTACGGAGCAGTCAGGTCGCGGCATTAGCGCAGCAAACGAAAACCACGAATCAGATACTTCTTTCGCCCGAAACACCTAATAGTGACTTAACCACCCAAAATCCTGGCTTTATCCAGGCGAATCCTTCGTTGCGGGCGCATTGCGCGCGAATAGTTCAGTATGTGCGCGCTGAGCGGAAGATTCCAGCGGAACAAGTGGTGTTGGTGTGTAAGCAAAAAGAAGCGGACAGGTTGCCCTATTTCCAGGATGCTAACCGTGTATTGGGGGGAACATTAAAAGAATTAGTGGTACCGGATAACAGTTTTAATTTTGACAAAATTGATTTGAAAAAATACATAAAATCGGGGCAAACCAATGTTTTTATTATGCCATCCTGGGCAGGTCAGGATTGGGTACTTGCTTTCCTTAGCCGGTTAAAAACAACGAAAGGTTCCAATACCGTGGAAGTATATGGCATGCCTCAATGGATTGATTATGAGCAAATTGAACCTGATTTACTACAGAGCCTGAATGTACATATTACCAGTGCCTCGTTCATTGACAGGAATCGTGCAGACGTGAAAGATTTTGAGCAGCAGTTCTATGAGCAATTTGGTACCATTCCCGACGAGGACGCGTTCAATGGTTATGATGCAGCGATGCTTACCGCCGATATGCTTCGGAAATTTGGCTTGAGTTTTCCTGAAAAAATGTCTTTGGCTCCATCCCTGATGCCCTCACTTAGTGGTGGATTTTATTTGCGCAGGGTAAAAAACACAGGCACCCCAGTGGATTCCGGAGGGCCTGCGGTTTATGAGTATGTGGAAAATATTTTTGTCCACATCTTAAAATTTGATCATTTCCGGTATTCTCCACCGGAAGATTGAGCTTTGTCTGATGGTTTCCCGCCGCAACAACGTTTATTTGAAATTGAAATCACGGGTAATCGGATTTAATTTCATGGAGTCAATAGTGGTGTCTTCTATCTTGAATCCGGATTTGGTTGACCTGTTTTTGGCAGAAAAAATACCATATCCTTCAGAAAGATTGGTATAGGTCTGGAGGATTTCAGCACCAGTTAATCCCGAGTTGGCATCAGCGGTAAGCAGATATTCTCTGATTTCTTTACCTCCTCCTTCAATATCAATGGTTAAGTTGCCGAAATAGCGGGAGGCTGCTGGTATGCTTTCAAGACTTCCATAGCGTTCAATGAGCCGTTTTCTCATAACGGTGTAAAAATCAGTACCTAACACCTGTGTTAACGTACTTTGAGCTGTGGGAGATGGCGATTGAATATTCGCGGCAGCACGCCAGTGAATTGTATCATATTTGGTCGCTTGACCACTGATTTCTTCCCGATAAGGAATAGTAAGGTCGACATTAAAAAACACAGCGTTTTCATCATGTGACCAACGGAAAGTAGTCGGTATGATGCCGAGAAAATTGATCCGTGGGGGAGTGGTCGTAGGATTAGGGCTTTGTAATGAAAATGGTTTGGGTATTGTCGTTTCTGCTGTGATATCAGGTTTTCCATCTGCGCGTTTGATGATCAGCTTATAGGTAGCACCTACCTGTAAGCCACCGCCGATTTCATTGGGTTTTATTTTATACAGCCAATTGGGTGTATTGGCAAAAATACCGGTATCGCGTTTTAATCCTTCCAGATTGCCGTCAACACGGTACATCTGATACAGGTTGGTTGTGCCAACTTTTTGAAGATAAACAGTGATGGCATTTTCAGGATAGTACAAAGAGTCGGCAATATCAGCAATGGTATATGCACTGGTTTTTGGGTCGAGAAATGCTTTTTCCACCCTTACAAAATATGCATTATCTCCTGGCGAAAGGATGGCATAGACGACAGGGAACTCCTGCCAGGTATCAGTCAGTTCAAAATCATTCGAGCAGGAATTCCAAAGAAGGGATCCTCCAAAAATAAATGCCAGTAAAATCAGTCCTAATTTCTTCATAATTTGTGTGTCACTGTTTGGGGCGCAAAGATAGCGAAATGTAATTCACTGCGATATCAGTTTTTAATCAAACGACTAAAACCAGCACAGAACACGGAATATCGAATACTAAATATCGAACACCGAAGTAGTATAGCGCGCACCGTAATGGCTTTTTTTAAGTTCATTACTTGATGTTAATCAATAATGCGGGTGGGCTCTACACTACTTCGGTGTTCGATATTCGGTGTTCAATATCCCTCTTAAAATTGTTGATAATCAGTACAGGATGAACGCGGCTTAACTCAGGCTGAGCTTGATTTTCTTTTCCAGATCGGAAACGGTATCCTTGAATATGAGGTCGGTATCCATCATATCCTGTACCGCTTTACAAGAGTAGATGACCGTACTGTGGTCGCGGCCACCGAAGGTTTCTCCGATAGATTTGAGGGAGCGGTTAGTCATTTTTTTGGCCAGGTACATTGATAATTGACGTGCAATCACCACATTGCGTTTTCGGGTTTCGTGGTGTAGTTTTTCCACAGGCACATTAAAGTGCTCCGCCACGAGTTCCTGTATAAATTCGACCGTAATTTCTTTATTGATGGTGCTGACAAAGTTGCGGATAACTTCTTTGGCCAGATCCATATCGATATGGCGGCTGATCAAGGTAGATTGCGCAAGGAGAGAAATCATCACGCCTTCCAGTTCGCGGATATTATTTTTGATATTATAGCAGATGAATTCGAGCACATCCTGTGGTATATCGATTCCTTCTTCATCAATTTTGGCTTCGAGAATAGCCATTCTCGTTTCAAGATCGGGCACTTGAAGGTCGGCACTGAGGCCCCATTTGAAGCGGGAAATGAGCCGGTCTTCAATATCTTTCAAGTCTTTAGGTGGCCTATCGCTGGTCAGGATAATTTGTTTGCCCTGCTGGTGAAGGTGATTGAAGATATTGAAAAATATTTCCTGCATTTTGTGTTTGCCGGAAAGAAACTGAATATCATCCACGATCAGGACGTCAACAATTTGATAAAAGTTGACAAATTCCGTAACTGCATTGTTTTTTATGGCCTGAATGATCTGATTGGTAAATTTTTCCATCGTCACATACAGAATCGCCTTATTATCATTCCGTTTGACTATTTCATTGCCAATGGCTTGAGCGAGGTGTGTTTTACCCAGGCCCACATCGCCGAAAATAACCAAAGGATTAAAGGCTGTTCCACCGGGTTTTCTTGCAATGGCTATTCCTGCATTGCGCGCTAAGCGGTTGCAATCGCCCTCAATATAATTTTCAAAGGTATAAGAGACATTCAGTTGTGGATCAACTTTAATGCGTTTAATGCCCGGAATGATAAACGGATTTTTGATGCTGCCCACATCAAATGAACCTGGAACTGGTTCATTATCATTTTCTGCAGAGGGTTTGGATGATACACGGGGATCTGCATTGGGGCGACCTCCGGCAGCATTGCCACCTGATTCCGGAATACGGTATACCAATCTGCCCCGTTCACCTAACTCCTGCCGGATACATTGTTTCAGTACCTGTACATAGTGCTCCTCCAACCATTCATAGAAGAACTTATTCGGTACCTGAATAGTCAGGACCTGCTGTTCTAACTGAACGGGCCGGATCGGATCGAACCATGTTTTGTAACTTTGTTGGCTTACGTTTTTCTTTATAGTACGAAGACAGGAGTCCCATACCATTTGGCAGTCATTAGTCATACCTTAATGGACGTTATGGATATTGGCGGCTAACCAAATAAATTTAAAGCGAATCCCTGTTTATTACTGACAGGGCGACAAAGGTGCGTCAAGAGTTTGATTTATGGAAGTTTTTAAGGCTTTATTTTACCTAAAAAGTTATGCACTTGTTACCAATACCTTACTAACAGTGCGGTGTTGGTAACAGCGTAATATCGTGATTGTTAGAGAATTACGATATTTTGCTGTGTAATCAATTGATTCTCAATACGTTTATTAGTTTCGTTTTTGCATCTTATTTCAAAATATAATTTTGAAATATTTTTATTTAGACAAATAAGTGGAAAAAATATATTTTTGTTGAAAAATTGCGAACTTATTGACACTTGATGTGTAAGAATGTGGATTACTTGCTTTTAATTTTGAGTATGCGCAAATCGGCAAATCAGTGCTTGGGTGGTTTTGCCGATTCACGGCAGATGAATGGACCTGCCAATCAGTGCTTCGTAAATGTTTTGTTATTTTGTTTTTGAATCTATCTTCGCCGAAATCAATGAGTTATAAGTGATAGAATGACAGGTAATGATTAAAATAGCTGACCTGCTTCCGTCCGTATAGCCATTTGGGCTTTTTGAAGCGATGTTACATCTCCCAATTGATCGAGAAAACCAAAAATATTATTGATCAGTTTTTCGTCGGGCGCATCGTTGTCGAGTCCTTCAGCCGCTTTCATTACCAGCCCGATGGTATCCGATTTGGCCAGGGAAAGAATTTGCCAAAGCATTTCAGATACGTACAACTGTTGGGATGTATTGTGGTCAAATTCCTGGGAGATAGCAATCATCAATGCTGCCTTGAGTTCTCCCACGGTCATATTGGCCGAACGGATGCGCAGTAGCAGGTTTTGCATCGCCATACGGTCGCAAAGAAGGATCAGCCGCTCAAAGGCCTGCAACCGAACGGGTAAGGTGATTTTGAGGGCTTCCGCTTTCATACGCAATACCTGATCGCGATAATGTGCATCCAGGTATGTTTTTAATGTAAAATAAGCCGCTGCAAAAACGACTAAAGAAGGAATGGTATATTTTAAAATTTCCAGAAATTGATCCATGCTACGTGTTGTCTTTAAAATCGGTGCGCAAAAGTAGGTAAGTTTACCGGAAAAACGCCCATCTGAATAAATCGTGCTCATAAATAAATGCTGTTCTGCCGTATGTATATAACCGCATTTTTCCAGCACCCGGTTGGAACGAATATTTTCCGGATCTGTGCAGGCATACCGAAGCACCACGTTGCCAATAATTTTTTTATCCGTACTTGATGAACCTGATTTCAAATCAGCGCTATCAATTACTCCGGTACGTAACAAGCTGCGAAAAGGAATATTTGGAAGAACAACTGTTCTTTTTTCATTTTTTTAATGCTACTTTTTGGTTACTCGGTGTAGCTTTTTGAACATTTGCAGTTTAGGAACGTGTTCATTATTCATTATTCCTTATTTATGTGTAATTCATCTTCAATTAAGTTGACTAACTGGCTATTTCTTGTCCTCTTACTCCAGGTTTTTTTTACATCCTGCCAATTTTTTTCAGGCGACAATGCCGATAAAAAGGGTACAGGAGCCAATGCCGATATGAAAACGGTATTGGAAGAGGTGAAAAAAAAGCAGTATATTTATAAGAATGGGTTTTGTGCAGAGGCGAGACTGGCTTACTGTGACTCCATGATTGCGCTGGCAAAAGATCCGCAGGTGCTGGTTGACCTGCAAATCAAAAAGGCTGGTGTGCTGCTCGAATTTGGCGATGAAGTCGCATCAGTGGCACTGTTTGAAAAATTACTTCCGCAGGTAGAGGCCAATCCAGAAGCGCGAAAGTTACTGCTGATGGAAATGGGAATGGCATATTTACGATTGGCCGAACGGAATAATTGTGTCCATATGCACCCGGCAGGGTCTTGTATTATGCCTATTCAAGGGCCAGGTATTCACCAGGACAAATCGGGGGCACAAAATGCCTTTAATACATTTTTACGGTTGCTGGAAAAGGACGATCCGGGAAACCTTGATGCGCGGTGGCTGCTCAATATTGCCGCCATGACCATGGGGGAATATCCCGGCAAAATTCCGGCAAAATGGCTGATTCCCGGGTTGGACAAACAGGGGACATATCCGCTCAAACCTTTTACCGATGCCGCAACTTCACTCGGTATTGCTACCAATGATCGCTCGGGGGGCTCTATTGTCGATGATTTTGACAATGATGGATACTTGGATATTGTCACTTCTGCCTGGGGGCTCGACGATCCAATGCACTATATGCACAATAATGGTGATGGCTCCTTTGCTGATTTTTCCCAAAAATCGGGCTTGAGTAAAATTATGGGCGGCCTTAATATCAACCAAACTGATTATAACAATGATGGGAATTTAGATATTTTTGTTATGCGTGGTGGATGGCAGGGTATGGCCAGTGTAGCCGAGCAGCCCAATTCGCTGTTGCGCAATAACGGCGATGGTACTTTTACGGATGTGACGATTGAGGCAGGTATTCTTTCTTTTCACCCTACACAAACGGCAACCTGGAACGACTTTAACAATGATGGCTGGTTGGATATTTTTATCGGCAATGAAAGCACCCAGCCGGAAACACCGCATCTCTGTGAGCTGTATATCAATAATAAAAATGGTACCTTTACAAATGTTGCCACACCCGACAAGATGAAAATTAATGCCTTTGTAAAAGGGGTAACTTCGGGTGATTATGACAACGATGGCTGGATTGATCTCTTTATTTCCACCATGGATGGCACCAAATTACTCTTGCGCAATCGAGGTATCGCCGGCAAAGTGCCTGTTTTTGAAAATGCCACCCCCAATGCCGGACTAAAGGACGAAGTTTACCGGTCATTTCCCACCTGGTTTTTTGATTACGATAATGACGGTTGGCTGGATATTTTCGTCTGTAATTATGAATTCGATGCTCCTCTTTCGCATTATGCTGCAAAGGAGGCATTGCATCCTTCCAACGATAAAGCGGGCAAACCATTTATTTACCATAACAATACGGACGGGACTTTTACCAATGTAACTGCCCAATTAAATCTAAATCAAACGGCATTTGCAATGGGGTCTAATTTCGGCGATATTGATAATGACGGGTATCTCGATTTTTTTCTTGGGACAGGAAATCCCAGTTATAAGTCACTGGTTCCTAACAAGTTGTTTAAAAACATAGGGGGTAAAAAATTTGCAGATGCTACCGCATCTGCTAGGGTGGGTAGCCTGCAAAAAGGGCATGCTGTATCTATTGCTGACATTGATAATGATGGCGATCAGGATATTCACATGGATATGGGCGGTGCCTACAAAGGCGATAGCTATTTTAATTCACTCTTCCTGAACCCCGGACAAAATACCAATAACTGGATTACTATTCAACTGGAAGGTACCAAGAGTAACCGTGTAGCGATAGGGGCTAAAGTGACGGTTCATTTTACCGAAAACGGCCAAAAACGCCAGGTTTATCGCGAAGTGAACGCCGGAGGCAGCTTTGGTTGCTCTCCACTAAGGCGGGAAATCGGCGTTGGCAATGCCTCCGTTATTGAGGAAATTGTGATTAATTGGCCGGCAAGTCACACAGAGCAGCACTTCAATAATGTAGCGGTCAACCAGTTCATTAAGATTAAGGAAGGGCAAAATGAGTTCATCAGAAACAATCTTAAAGTCCTTCCCATGCATGCCACTAACTCGGTGCCGATGTGTAAGCCCGCCATTTAAATACTGACTGGAGAAGAATCAGATTAAAGTGATAAATTTTTTTTACATGTTCCTTTTGCAGACTTGTGGTCTGTAAGGATTGCTTTCTGCTTTCCTAAAACCGACGCCCAGTCATTTAAACGGACAGTTCATCGAAATGCACTTGTTAAAATTATTTTATGTACAACATGATTGATAAACTTACAGTTACTAAAGTTTATTTATTTAATCCCGTCGATCGGATTGACTGCAGCAGGTCAGTAATTCTCGGTTTGTTAAAAATGTTAATGCATTATGGGTAATTTCATGACTTTCAGGCTATTTTTAGGTTCAATAAACCTCCAAAGGTTCCTTCAAAAGCCATATTCTGACCAAAATCATACTTATTGCATTAAGAAATATTATAAACCGCGGATCGCTGGCAGCAGGTTGACCAATTCTTTTTTTCTGTATATATCTTTCCTTCAAATTGCGCGCTGTTCTTGCACGCAACCAGTGTTACAAACCCACTGAATATTAAGTTTAATCAGACAGGCTACGCGATCAGCGCAGTTCTGATCTTAATCCTTTTTTTCATCTTATAGATCACTATTTATGACCACGCCTTCGATTCTGCGACTCCTTACTGGGTTCGCTCTGCTATGCTTTTATACGCTGGCAAATGCACAAAAAAACACCAATACCAATGATGCTGTTGATGCACAAGAAGAAGCCTCCCCTTTTTTGTCATTTTCGCCATTCACCATTCTCCATCAAAGAGATGAAAACGTATTATCTGTAGCCCCGGCTGCGCAGCTACTTACCCTGAACGATAATGTACTTTCCTCCATTAACCAGTTCAAACCAGACAATTTATCCATTTCAATTCCGTATCATGGAGAATTGCTTACTTTCGATTTGATTCGGACGGAAATAACAACCTCCGATTTTACAGTGATCAGCGAACGGAGCCCGGCCGATCCGTTACCTTACCAGCCAGGCCTTCATTACCGGGGTGTCATTAGGGGGCAAGGCGGTATTGTCGCAATGAGTTTTTTCGACAATGAGATTATGGGCCTTGCCGCTACTCCTGAATCGGGAAATCTCGTATTAGGCCGGCTGACTTATCGCGACAACCTGCACAGGTATATTTTGTACAGCGATAACGAAATGGCGGTTGCTAATCCGTTTAATTGCCATACCCTTGATGAAGGTGGCGGCGTTCAAATTCAAACGCCTGTAAAAGATCAGGTAGAAGTGGATAAATGTGTGCGGGTTTTTCTGGAGGCGGACAATGAATTGTTTGTGGAGAAAGGCAGTACTGTTCAGGGTACGGTCAACTACTTGTTGGGTATGTTCAATCAGTCTGCGGCACTTTATGCCACTGAACAAATCAATACGATTGTTTCTCAATTATTTGTTTGGACCACTCCTGATATTTATTCCATTACCAACAGTGCCACCGTGCTCAATCAGTTCCGCACATTCCGGACGCAGTTCAATGGTGATTTGGCGCATTTGGTAGGAACTGGCGGTAATAATTTGGGAGGTATAGCCTATGTAGATGTCCTTTGCTCGACTTATAATGTCGCTTTCAGCGATATTACTGCATCATACAATAATGTACCGACCTACTCCTGGACGGTGGAAGTATTCACCCATGAAATGGGACACAATCTGGGTTCTCACCATACGCAATGGTGCGGCTGGCAAAATGGGCCTATTGACAACTGCGTTACGCAGGAGGGGGCCTGCAATCCCGGACCTGCCCCTGTAAATGGAGGGACTATTATGAGTTATTGCCACCTGACCAATTATGGCATTAATTTCAACAATGGTTTCGGTCCGCAGCCTGGGAATACCATTCGCAATGAGGTGGCCGCTGCGACTTGTTTATTAACTTCCTGTGGCGGCACTAATCCCTGTGCAGCTCCAGTAGTCATTACGGTAACCAATATTACAGGGTCTGGCGCTACGATTGGATGGACTGCTATTAGTGGTGCCAGTGGTTATACTTTACGGTACAGGTTGGTGGGCGCTGCAGCCTGGACAACTGTCAATACGCCATCTAATCCATACATTGTTACAGGATTGCCTAATAATGATGAAGTTGAAGTAACTATCCAGAGTTTATGTGGCAACAGTTCCTCTGATTACAAAAATGGCATTCTTTTCATTACGGGAGCGACTGGTGGAGGAGGTGGCGCAGCTTGTGGCATGCCCACGGGACTGGGAGTTACACCAGCGAGTACCTCTGCTGTAACGGCCTGGCAAGCAGTAGCTGGCGCGGCAAGTTATTCCATCTCCTGGAAACTGTCGACGGCTTCTGTTTGGTCGACAGCAATTAGCACTACTGCGGTGAGTTATACCATTACCGGTTTGACGGCATTGCAGACCTACGACGTGAGAGTGGCTGCGGTATGTAATGGTGTTACATCCGCTTTTGCGACGGCTACATTTACCACTCCGTCTTCCGGGGGCGGTAATATTTGTAATGTTCCTGCTAACCTTACCGCAACGCCAACGTCAACGACTGCTCAGTCTGCGTGGACAGCGGCCAGTGGGGCAACGGCGTATCAGGTACAGTGGAAAACTGCGAACAGCAGCACTTGGGGGAGTTTGGTGACAGTAACTGGTACGGATTATAACGTCACTGGTCTCATCGCCAGTACAGCCTACAATATTCGGGTTCGCACGGTCTGCAGCAGTACCGTTTCTGGATATATTACCACTTCATTTACCACCCTGTCGTCAGGCGGTGGTGGCGGTGCCTGTGCGATTCCAACAGGTTTAACGGCTTCGAATATTTCTGCGACCTCTGCACGTGTTTCGTGGTTTCCATCCCAGGGCGCTGTGAATTATACGATGCGTATTAAATTGGCAACCAGCAGTACATGGTTTACTTTTAATAACTTGCCTGCGACGATCGTCACAGTTCAAAACCTCACCCCTTCATCCACTTATCAGGTGGAAGTTCGGTCTAATTGTTCAGGAGGAGTAGTATCCGCTTATTGTACGACCTATTCCTTTACGACCCCTGCATTATTTACCGGGGGAGAGTTGGAAGACCGGGAAGGGCATCTGGTCATTCACCAGGACATAGCCACGAGTCTGATTGCCATGCCTAATCCAACCGAGGGCTTATTTTATGTGTCAATGGATGGCAGAAATACTGTAGACGTGGATGTTATTGTGACAAATTCGTTCGGACAGGTCGTTTTATCTAAAATTGCTGTAAGTCCAAATGAGCCAATTGCTTTGGATATCAGCGACCAGCCATCTGGGGTATACGTAATTGCGATTCATGGGAAAAATATGTCAGTTCCCGCTAAAAAACTGATAAAATTGTAATTTTCCTTATTTTTTAGAATAAAACATATCCATCGGGAGATTCGTCTTTCGGTGGATATTATTTTTGGGGAATATGGCAAATGAAAACAATCTGCTTTTTTTAAGGAAATAAGATAAAAAGACACTTTTGGTGTCAAAATTCGGTACTTTTGTGGCCAATTTTGAATTTTTATAAAAGCAAAACAGTATACAATCATGGCAAAAAAACGCATCGCCATCAACGGTTTCGGCCGTATCGGTCGCCTCACTTTCCGCAACCTCATGAAAAACCCGGATGTAGAAGTGGTAGGTATTAATGACCTCACCGACAATGCTACACTCGCTCACCTGCTTAAGTACGACACGATGCACGGTCGTTTTGAAGGAACGGTGGAATCTGATGAGACTTCCATTACCGTGAACGGTCAAAAAATTGCATGTCTCGCGGTAAGAAATCCAGCAGAATTGCCCTGGAAAGACCTTGGCGTCGATGTTGTCCTCGAGTGCACAGGTATTTTTCTTGATAAAGAAAAAGCAGGTCTTCACCTCCAGGCTGGTGCAAAACGGGTTGTCCTGTCCGCTCCTCCAAAGGCTGATGACGTGCCAACATTC